>JBBRGW010000037.1:0-15416 GCA_038223525.1 Pirellulales bacterium | reverse complement strand
TCGGTTGGGGCGTGTTAATCGATTCTTGGCGGCCCAGCGCATAAAAGGCTGCTTGGCTATAGACGGTAACCGGCGTCCTTGGGCGATCCCTGTTGTTTTCTCAAGGATCCATCTTGCGTAGCGATTTTCAAGTCCCCAGTTGGAGACCATCGGGAATCGGCTGGCAAGCGCTGTGAGCAGATCGAGCCTCGATAGCAACCGATCGTTGAGGCGCAGACCATTGGTTGCGGTGTACTGAGCTTTGATTTCGACCATCAGTTTGGGGATGTCTACCGAAGCAGGGCAATCAATTTTGCATTGGTGGCAATGGAAGCAGAGATCCGCGATCTCTTTTAATTCGTCGCTTTCGGCCAATTGGATTGGGAGTTTGCCGGACATGAGTCCGCGTATCAAGTTGGCTTTGGCTCGCGGTGAAGCTTCTTCAGCGCGTGTGGAGCGGAACATTGGGCACATGCGTTCTGTAGGGGCGTTGGATCGGCATCGTCCACACCCATTGCATGCGTTTGCCGTCGCTTCCAAGGAATCCTTTTCCGACCAAGCCAAGATTGGCAGAAAGGATTTGCTCGCGATGGCGACACCACCGCCTGCCCGGTTGGTTGACGACTCATCTTCATCAACGCTGTTCGCAACCCCGTTTCCTCCCGCTCGCAGTTCGTCTGTAGCTATCGTTCCTATCCCGTTCACTTCTTGGGGATCCAGGTTCGCTCCGAGAGCCGGCTTGCGTTTGGGGTTGCTGATGATGGACGGCGGTCGCAAATTATCAGTCGTCTTTTGAGCCGCGTCCGTTATCAGCTTACCTGGATTCAGAATTCCTTTAGGATCAAAGAGTTCTTTAATCCGTCGACAAATGGGGTAGAGGTCACCTAATTGCTGCCTCAAGTACGAACTGCGACTAAGCCCTACAGCATGTTCACCGGAGATAACGCCTCGATACTCGATAACCTTTTCAAAAATCCGATCGGCGATCCGCTGCATTTTGAGAACATCGTCGGGTTCATGTGGGTCTAGAAAAGGGCGCAGATGCAAATGCCCATGCGCGGCATGCGCAAAGAGAGTACCGGTCACTCGATCGGCTTTGAGGATATTCTGCATCTCGACCAAAAATTCGGGCAGTCGGTCGGGAGGAATAGAGATATCCTCTACGAACGGGAGTGGTCGAGAGGAGCCTCGAAGCCGATATAGTCGAGGGATCACGCGTCGACTCAATTTCCAAATGAAGTCGCGTTCGGCATCATCGACTATGATGCGAGTATGCTGGGTAGAAGGGGAACGCCGAACGATGCGTTGAACAAGGGTCCCCAATCGAGCCCGCACCTCAGGGACATCGTTCCCTTGTTGTTCGATCAATAGGAGCGCTTCGGCGCCCCTTGGAAGCATCGTTTCGTAGCGGGGGTCTAGTTCCCGTGCGATCTCAATGAGTCGCCTATCCATGAGATCGCAGGCTGCCACGTTGTCGCGTCGGGCATCGAGCGCGGCCCGGGCAGCAAGCTCCAGTTTTTCGAAAAACATTAGCACGACTCCGCGGGCACCCGGCATCGGTTCCACCTTCACCGTTGCTTCGGTGAGAATGGAAAGTGTTCCTTCAGCGCCGGATTGCAAACGAGCCATGTCGACATTGTCATGATCAAAGGCGGCATCCAAACGGTAGCCGCAACCGCGCGCGACGCCGCGCCATGGCGGTGCCTTGGTAATGGCACGATTTGACCAAAGCAGTTGCCCGATTTCCGAGACTAGATGGTTCAGCTTGGTATTCGCCACGCTCGGTACTCGCCATGGTGACTTTTCAAGCAAAGCCTGTTCGCCATCGGCCAACACACATTGCGCCGACATCAAGGTGGCTCCCGCAGTTCCGTACCTCAGGAAATGGCTACCCAATGTATCGATGGCGAGCACACTGCCGATCGTCGTTACTGCCCGCGTCGGTGGGTCTGGACCAAACATCAAGCGGTCTTTTGCCAGGATCCGGTTGAGGTCCGCTAAAGTGAGGCCTGGTTGTACTCTCGCGACTAACTTTTCCGTGTCCAGATGCAGCAATCGCCGCATGAAACGCGAGAAGTCGAGGACTATCCCAGGTCCGAGTGACTGGCCAGCCAAGCCCGTGCCACCACCTCGAGGAAAAAGTGGCAACGAATTTTCAGCGGCATATTTTACGCATTGCGCCACATCGCCAGCGTGTCGAGGTCTTACGACAGCAAGCGGTGCAATCTCGTAGATGCTGGCATCACTTGCATACAATTGGGTACGCAACGGATGGCAGTACACTTCCCCATCCAAAACACCTCTCAAGTCGGCTTCGATCCTCGACTGGTCTGCATCCATTCAGCTTATCCGTTCTCAGATTGATATTGGCTACAGTTGCTCGTCCACCATTTTTCGGCCAGTCGTTCATTCCATTCATTGGATTCTGGGGTTGCATTGAGCGCATCGAGCAATTCTCTCGCGGACTGGAAGCGTTCGAAGGGCGATTTCTCCAAGCACTTCAAAATGACGGCGTCCAAGGCGGGGGATATGGAGGGACCATGGCTTGCCCTGCGAACCGTCGACGGCGCCACGGCACGTTCATGAAGGTGCGAGAGCAAGACCTTGAGTGTCGCACCGCTCTCAAACGTGGGACGACCCGTCAACATATAAAAGGCAACTCCACCCACGGCATAGAGGTCCGAACGCTGGTCGGCAGGTGCTTCGCCCATGGCTTGTTCGGGAGACATATAAAGAGGTGAGCCAGTTAGAGATCCTGCTACCGTCAGCTCAGAGTCTCCGTCGTTGGTCAACGATTCTGCGATCGGCTTTGCCAGCCCGAAGTCGAGCAGTTTTACCACGTCGAATGAGCCTCCCAATTCCGTTACCATCAGGTTGGCTGGCTTGATGTCGCGGTGAACCAATTGGATCGAATGCGCTTCGATCAATGCATTGCAAACTTGCTTGAGCAGATATACCGCGCGAGCGGGTGTAATAGGGCCTTTGCGATGAACCAGTTCTTGCAAGCTCAATCCTCTCACGTACTCCATTACATAAAAGAATGTTCCGTCCGAAGTTCGACCGTAATCGTAGATAGAGATACTGTTCCAATGATTGAGCTGTGAGGTCGCTTTTACCTCGCGCTCGAATCTTGCGATCGCGCGCGGGTCGCCTGCTTTTTCAACTCGGATCACTTTGATAGCGCATGGCCGTTTCATTAATCGATGCTCTGCCAAATAAACATCGCCCATTCCGCCCGAACCAATTTTCTCCTTGAGCCGGTAACGACCTAACTCTTTGGCTTCGTCGGCTTTTGTTCGCAGATAAGAGATCATGCGAACGCCCGAGACCGAGGCAAAAACGGTGGCGGCAAGGGCTAATAGCATTTCGACGACACTAGATGGGTCGAAAAAGAGCATGACCCGCACATTTTTGTGAAATGCAAATGCGAGCAGCGTTGCCAAGATCGGAAACAGACATATCGTGAACACAACCCACAAGACCCTGGACCACGATCGAGGGACAAAGATTGCATAAGAAAAAATCAACAGGATCCAGCCTGCCATCGGCATCTGCGGAATCAAATCGAAGATCCGTGCCATGAAGACAATCTCGAGATAATGCAACACCGCAAAAAAAAGAGTCGGTATTCCAAAAATCGTCAGCTCGCACCAACGCAAGCAGCTCGAAGACGCGTTGGGAACCCGAGCTAGCCAAATACCGATACCAATGAGCGCCACGGTGGAGAGCAGTTCGACGCTTAGGAATCCGTACCCCAGATGCAAGCTCGAACTTGTAAGCTCTCGAATGCACGTCCAGATCGCGAAAATTGCAAAGCCGAAACCGAGCGCCAACGAGGCTCCTTGAAGTCGCGTTTGCACCAATGAGTTATTGCTTTGACTTGCTCCGCTATCCCCTTCGAATAACTCCATGTCAAAACGATCACCGCTGGAGTCCTTCATTTCAGGACGTGCCTGAATGGCTAAGGGACTTTCGGCATCAAGAGTTTCGTCTTCTGTTCCAGCTACTAAAGCGCTCAAATCACCCCTCGCTCCGTTTTGGATTGACCTCGACGCAGGCGATTACCTGCCCCAACATCAGTTGGATTATTGTACCAGAAATTCTCACTTCTTTTGCCACTTCTCGCTGATCACCAGTGGGTTAAAGGATTTGTAATCGGGGGGTACTGCCCACTTTTAAACGCTCAAACACGCTTCGAGTAGGTTGGGATCACATAGGGCCCCTCAGGGATGATTGCGATCGCCCTGTCCCCCGATTGAGAAACACTCGCCTCAATCGAATCTTCGATAGAGTCTACCATTTGAACGCCAGTTAGCACTCGTTCGGTCCCCTTAAGCCCTTGGCTGTAAAGGGAAACGTTCCCTACAGCCAACGTTCGGAGCAGCATATGGGTTTGCCAACCGTCGATGTCGGCCAACGGCATTGGGCGGATCCGATCTAAAAAGCCTTGCCTCCCCAAAGCAATCAATCGCGATTGCGATTCGCGGTACTCATGCGACCCGAGTCCTTCTTCGCAAGCGCTCGCAATGATCATTCGCCCACCGTCAGCCAGGATTTGAATCGGTGCAACCATGCCTTTTACCGTTTGGTAGTAGGTCTTGTCGAGCGGGTAGCCCGCTGCGCTGGTCACCAACGTTTGGAACTGACGTTCCAGCGGCACCTCGGCGTATTTCTTGACGAATGCCACACTTTCGAGATGGCTCGTTTCGCAATCTCCAAAATTGATGAAACTCATTCGCCTGGCCTCGTCGATGACGGTGTTGATCGCATAGGACTTGCCCAGAATCTTGAGGATCTCCAGTTGCCCTCGGTGCAACGGGTTGTTCAGTAAGTTTCCATTGCATGCGAGTGGATCCGCCATAAACCGATGGTTGTGGAACGTTCGAATGGTTTCCTCGCCAGCCACGCCTGGAGCAATCACTTTGCGACCACCCGAGTAGCCGGCCATGAAGTGGGGTTCGACCAATCCGATCGCAATGCGCAAGTCAGCGTCGACCAAGTGCCGATTGAGAATGACCGGAATACCATCCGTTGGAGTTTTGCCCAAGTCGACCATCCACCCTCGGTCACGCGCAAAGTGATTTTCAACACGCACTTTGTCAAAGACCCAATCGTCGCCGATAACTTCACGCATTTCGCGGCCCAAGTTGGGACGGTGCAAGCCGGTTGCGATCAAGATGGTTATGCGGTCTAGAGACACACCGCAATCGCGAAGCTGTTCGACGAGCCCTTTGAGTATAGGTCCATTAGGTACAGGTCGGGTGATATCGCAGATGACCAGGCAAACCCTTTTGGCCCCCTTTGCCAATTCCGAGATCGAGGGAGCATTCACTGGATTCAAAAGCGAATCCTTGATTGCCAGCAGGGGATCCTCCAAGACTGGCATATCCGGCTTGCGAATGATGGTTGGCTCGCACCCCTTTGGCAATCGGATATGCAACTCACCTTTGCCGTACCGAATCGAAACAGACTCACTCATTGAAATCGGTCCTTTGTTTTTAACAGCACTTTAGAGTTGAACTCCGTCGCGAATGGGTTTCGTGTACGAGCCAACCAGTTGCTCGATGCTAGCCGAGCTATCTTCTGGGATTTGTTCTGGCAATCGTATCATCAGTTCGACCACCATGTCTCCAACGACGCCGCCCGCCCCTTTCATCCCTTGCCCTTTTACGCGGAGCTTTTTGCCGCTGTTGCTCATCGGTGGGATCGTTAAGGTAACCGTGCCGGCAGGAGTAGGAACATCGATGCGTGCACCACGAACCGCCTCGGGAATAGAAATCGGAAGCCTAAGCTCTAAATTGTTGCCAACAATTTTAAAGAACGGGTGCGGCTCGAGATTGACCTTGAGGATCAAGTCGCCCGGTTTGCCAGCACTGCTTGGCTGACCTTGCCCACGCAATCGAATTTTTTTGCCCGGTTCAATTCCGGCCGGGATCTTGACGCTGATCGATTCTAATTTTCCATTCTGATCGAATTGAATTCGCGTCTCACCACCGTGAACGATTGTCTTGAGCGGAACCGAAATCTCGGCGGAAATGTCCGCCCCTCGAGGTTGTGATGCACGGCGGGATCGCGGTTGTCCGCCCCCCATTTGACCAAATATATCTCCAAGATCGACACCGCCTCGACCAAAGATATCGCCAAAGTCAAAGCCTCCCCCACCAGCGCCGGAGCCAGACGGTTGCCCGCCTCCAAATGGATTCTTGCTACCGTACTTTTCGTAGTCTTCGCCGAATTGGTCGTACATCTTTCGTTTCTCAGGGTCGTTCAAGCAGTCGTAGGCCTGCTGAACTTCTTGGAAACGCTTCTTTGCATTCTTATCGTCTTGATTGAGGTCCGGATGGAATTTGCGAGCAAGTTTCCTGTATGCCTTTGAAATCTCGTCCGTCGAAGCCGTCCTTTCGACGTCTAACAACTTGTAATAATCATTCGCCATTGTAGTTTCCATGCGTAGTACACTTTCGTTGGCCAAAGCCACACTTGCTGGGTGGCCGATAGCCGATACATTATTTTAGCTCCCTTTCACAGGATTCCCCAGGGCAAACCCAAATCAAGTTGAACTATGCGCAACGCCAAACTTCTGCTTGCCCCTCATTCCCGTTTCGGGGTGCAAAATGCTTGACGCAGTCCGCCGCTCTGGACTCCATTTCGTTGCATTTGTTTGCATAACGATGGCAATTTCGCCAACCTTTGTCGTTGCGCAAGGGTTCGTTGAACTTGAGTTTTCAGATCAAAAGAGTGGAGAACTAGTCTCCGCACGCATTCTTTTTACGAAGTCGGCGAAAAAATTGTCCCGACCAAAGAAACTCTTGTTCGCTGGGGATCAATGGTTGGCAGAAAAGAAGATCCAAATCACACCCCCGAACGGTGATTTCGAGTTTGTAGTGCAACGAGGCCCGGAGTTCCACGAAATCCACGGTGGATTTTCGATCGAGCCGAGAGCAAAGGACAATGTCCCGATCGCCATTCCTCGCTCCATTGCCATGTACGAAGAGCATTGGTATAGCGGCGACCACTATTCAAGCCTACCGTTAAATGACCTGCAGCGATGGCAGCGAGCCGACGCGGTGGATATGGTTGTTTCAACGGAACCCGTCTCTTCTACGAATTCTAAGTCTGGCAGATCATCCACTTCATAAGCGGAGTTGGTTGGGCTCGGATTAGGGACCCAGTCCGTTCCATTGGATTTTGGTTTCGGAGCCATACTACTTCATCGCTCCAAGTTATCGGAGCCAAAGAGTCCGCGCCTGGAGTCCATGAAGCTGATCGACAACTGTATCGAAGAAGAGGCGAGCGTCGTTCCCGAGTTGATTCGACCGTGGTCTCGCGATGTCCCGTTCCTGTTAGCAACCAATTCCATTCGTTCCGTTCAACTTCTTTCGTCCTACAATCGGCCCAACGGTGATGATCGATTGGTTATCGCCAAAGAGTTCGCGGCCAAAGATTTCTCCACGGGAGTCATTGGAACGGTACACGTTGCAAACGGCAAGGAAAAGATAACGAGCGAAGTATTTGCGCCGCTAGATGCGGCTGAAATGATTCGATTCAAAGATGCTCGTGCCGTTGGCAGACTAAGCGAGGCGATCTACTGGCAGATGCTCGAAGCAGGATTTCGAATCACTCCCACCGCTGGCAGCGGATTCCAAGGAGCGGGCGACAAGAATGAAACGCACGTCGGTTACAACCGGGTCTATGTTCATTCTGAAACACCACCAGACCCAGCGGCATGGTGGCAATCGATCATCCAAGGCAATACGTTCGTGACCAACGGACCGTTGCTCCGAGCGAACATCAACGGAGTGCCACCTGGCAGTGTCCTAACCAGCTACCGATCGCAGAGCATCCCGATCGACATTGCGGTCTCACTTGCGGTTCGGGATCCCGTGGACTATTTGGACGTGGTGTTCAACGGCGAAACCCTTTACAGCGCAAAACTGGAGGAACATTATAAGCGAGGCGAGTTTCCTCCCATCGAGATCGACAAGTCCGGTTGGCTAGTTATTCGCGTGGTTACAGAACATTCCAAAGGCTATCGGTTTGCAACCACCGCTCCTTTCTATTTCGTCTTCGACGGCCAACCGCGAGTTTCGCGCAAGGCAGTTTCCTTTTTTCAAAAGTGGCATGAAGCGGCGGTGACAAGCGTGAGAACCACACCTGGTCCTAATCAATACGAAACATGGATTGAACGCAGCAGTCAATTCTGGAAAGCAAAGACAACGGCCTGCAACTGCGACTGATTCCAGTGGCATAAACTCCCTCGTGGCGGACGCTGCTACTAGCGTCCAGTGTGCACAAACAATACATATCGAGGTTGACCGCTTTTCTAGTTTGCAAAAGTCAGCCTGATTGTTGTGGATCCTGTGACGCAGGCTGGTAACAGTTTAGGACAACGTTGATGCAGTTTTTTACTCACGTTTTTCGAAGCTTATTGGATTTCTTGCGAAGATCCAATCTTCGACAGGTTCTCCTCGAACCAATTGCCGTTCGATGAACTCGGGGATCCGTTCGGCAGTCATGCCTGCGTACCAGTTCCCTTCAGGGTAGACCACCAAAATCGGACCGCCTTGGCAGATCCGAAGGCATCCAACTTTCGATCTAAAACAAGCTGTTGGCCCTGAGGACAACGATAGGCTACGTTCTTTAAGTTGGTCCTTGAGGGCTTTCCATGCCAGTTCACCTTGCTCTGCCGAACAACACGTTTCCCCAACGCACAAAAAGACATGCCGCGCGTACTCACCGATTTTCAGTTGCGATGCAACCTCTTTGAGTTTGTCTAGTTCCATAGGAAATTTATTTGCTCTTCGTTGTCTTCAATCTCGGGTTTCTAAACTCGATCACTTTGCCATCAAGTACAATCGGACCGTAGGCAAAACGTTTCTTGCTCTTTTAGACTTGTGACCATGTTCGATTACAACACACGGATCGTAGTCCTTTGCGCTGGATTGCTAGGTGTGATTTCTGGAATGGTGGGAGTATATCTTATCCTCCGCAAGCGATCGCTGATTGGGGATGCAATTTGCCATGCAGCGTTACCTGGGTTGGCAATCGCCTTTTTGACACACGTAGCGCTGGGTGGGGATGGCAAAAATCTGGTTTGGCTGCTAGCGGGCGCCGGCTTATCGGGGACGGCAGGTTCCCTTTCCGTAATTGCTCTTCGCAGCTGGACTAACCTCAAGGAGGATGCTGCTCTGGGCATCGTCCTGAGTGTCTTTTTTGGAATCGGGATGGCTCTGTTCAGCATTGTGCAACAGTTTGAGCAGGGCAATGCGGCCGGACTGGAAAATTTCATCTTGGGTAAAACAGCTTCGATTGTTGCAAGCGATGCCGTCACGATTTGCCTCGCATCCTTGATCGTCGTCGCCGTATTGGTGTTGTTCCGCAAAGAATTGAAGCTGTTGTGCTTCGATTCCACGTTGGCGTCGGCTCAAGGCTGGCCAGTGCTAACGATGGACCTGTTGCTTTTGGGCTGCGTTCTTATTGTGGTAATCGTTGGCGCTAACGTGGTCGGAGTGATCTTAGTGATCGCCTTGTTGGTTATCCCGCCAGCTTCAGCTCGGTTTTGGACTCATTCTCTACCGAAGACAATCGTTATCAGTGCAGCGATTGGAGCTGGAGCTGGAGTGATTGGAGCGCTGAGCAGTCTTTTGATCGACCGCGTTCCATCTGGAGCAGCCATCGTGCTGGCTGCGAGCAGTTTCTTTGCGATAAGTATGTTGCTGGGGGCTGAAAGGGGCTTGCTTTGGCGTGCCTGGGATATCGGCAGGCAGCGTACTAAGACGGATCAAGAACACGTCTTGAGATCAATTTTTGAGTTGCTTGAAGCAAAAGGGAAAACTCCGCAAGCGCATGGACAAATGCGATCTGAGCAGGTGCAGTTGTCCGATCTCGAACGCATGCGGTGCTGGCCCGTCTCCCGATTGAGAAGAGCGGTACGCCAAATCACCAAACAAGGCTGGGCGACAATTAACAGCGATGGAGCCGCAACGCTGACGGCAAGCGGCATCCAGCAATCTCTTCGCGCTGTGCGTCGCCATCGACTGCTCGAATTGTACTTCGCCCGTTGGGCTGACCTTTCACCGGACGCGATCGATCGCGGTGCGGATTACACCGAACATGCGCTAGATGACGATCTGCTAGCAGAACTTGAAAAAGATGCCATTGTCATGGGGGACGCTATCGGACTCCCCAAAAGCGTCCATCCCATCGAGCATTGAACTTCTTTGCTATAGAAGTCTTAAGAATAGGACCAACGCTCCGTCCATTGATTCGTTCGAGATAGCGCTTCCCAACTACCATCGGCGGTTCGTCATTCCACAAAAAAAGACGACAACGGTGCGTTAGCTCCTCTGTCGTCTTGATTCCAAATCTCGCGATTTCGCAAATTACTGGAATGACTTGCCGCAACCGCAGGACTTTGTTGCGTTTGGATTTTCAAACGTGAATCCTTGCCGCTCAAGACTCTTGTGCCAGCCAATGACAGCGCCGTCCAGAAGCAAAGCACTCTTCTTGTCGACTACGACTCGAACACCGTGTTGATCGTATTCACTGTCTTTTTGCTCATCGTATTTGTCGTCGAAGCTCAAGGAATACTCAAAACCCGCGCAACCACCTGCCAAAACACCCACGCGAACAAAAGTGTCCGGAGCTAGATTGCTTTCGGAATGGGCTCGCTTGAGTTCCAAAGCAGCCTCTTCTGATACCACTACTGCCATCGCATTACCTCAAAAACCAAAGTGCGAAAAAATTGAAGTACAAAACCAATCCAGACGATTAGGCTTTGTAGCGTAACTGAACAAATCTATAGCTATAGTATGCCTGCCGGGCGCTTTGCGGCAAGTCAAAATTGCCTTTGCACTGGCTGACAATCCTGGTATTCTATCTACCCCGAATCTAATTGAGCTTTGGGAAAAGTACTTCGAACTCTTAAAAACACCCTAAGATCATGACAAAACCACACCGTAAACTGAAAAAAGCTAACCACGGCCAACGCGCTGCGAACAGCAAAGCCCGCAAATCCAAGCGCCGCAAGGTTCGTACCTAAGATTTTTTCCCAAGCAAAAAGCTACTAACGGTGTCTAGCTAGCCGTAGTAGGTGAAAGTCGGGGTAAGTTTGTGGTCACAAAAGACTTCATTTTCGATCCAGACGAGATCGATTTCGATAATGTCGTTGCGGACATTGATGAGATCCGAAAATACAATCCGCAGCGTTTTGAGATGGAGCAGCTGACGGCAATTGTTCATGAGGATCCCATCCGCGTTGCCTGCGTTGGCTACAAAGACATTACCGATCAGGAATTCTGGGTGCGCGGGCACATGCCAGGAATGCCCCTCATGCCCGGAATCGTCATGCTGGAAGCAGTAGCTCAAGTCTGTTGCTATTGCTCGCACAAATACCAACTCCTCGGTGACTCCATGGTGGGATTCGGCGGTTTAGAGGATGTTCGGTTCAGGGATCCTGTTTTGCCAGGCGATCGGTTGATCGTTATGTGCGAGTTGCTCAAGGTTCGCAAACCAAGGCTCATCGTTTGTCGATTTCAGGGTGTTGTCAAACGCAACATCGTCGTCGAAGGCGTTCTGAAGGGGATCCCAATCCCTGTCGAGTATTTGAGTTCATTGAAATCGAATTCAGGTTTATCTCGGTAAAATCAACGACACACTACGTGCACTTTACGCATGGCAACAGCATCATTCGTGCCAGCCAACAG
The DNA here is from genome assembly GCA_038223525.1 of Pirellulales bacterium. Lineage (GTDB taxonomy): Bacteria > Planctomycetota > Planctomycetia > Pirellulales > Pirellulaceae > JBKCUI01. The sequence continues at coordinate 3,732 of JBBRGW010000037.1, read as the reverse complement.
GCCGGTTGGTGCGTTTATCGCCTTTCGCTCTGCGAAAGATGCGCTCATCTGGCTGCTGTTGCGGAGCAAAAGGCGACTGTGCCAGCCATTACACTTCATCCTCGCGAGTTAGGCTATCTTCGAGCAGGCCAACGCCCGCGCTAGCCTTTTGAGGAAACACAGTCGTCTCAGCTACCAGTCCATAAACAGTCTATAGTCCGTAGCGACGATCTTGCGGAATTTTCGAACACATGTCTCCGGAAAGTCCTAACGCTCTGTAACGCGAAATGGTTACGGGGATACCATACGGCCAACTCCTGAACGCGACCGACTATTTGTGGTATCTTATGCACCCTCAATCGTCAAATATCAGCATATCCAACGCCCCTAGGAGATGAACTCTTGTCCGGCCAGACAAAATCCTACTGCTCGCACTTAGACGGTTACTCGGTAGTGACCTTTCCCAAGGCGATATGCAAAGCGCCACTCGATGAGATTCGAGAGACAGGCGAACAAGTCGTAAGTGAGCTTGCTCATCAAAAAGCTCCTCAATGTATTGTTGACCTAACGGCTTTAGATTACATGGGCAGTTCGATGGTTGCTTCCATCGTTCGAATATGGAAAGCGATCGAGGCTAATCAAGGTCGAATGGTGGTTGCGGTATCAAGCATCGGGGTGCGTGAAGTACTCCGAGTTACTGGGCTCGACCGAGTATGGACGATTGAGACCGGTTTCGCAGCAGCTCTAAATGAATTAGGATTTTCGTCCCAAGCAAAGATTGTAAAAAGAGAGCTTCGGTTGTTGGCCTTTGTTGGGCCGGCAACTTTGTTGGTTGGTGGAATTGCAGCCGCTCTTGACCGAATACCCGTGCTGGCAGCACTCTCACATCCTCCCGACTGGGTTGCCTACGCGTTGATTATTGTTGCGGCAATCACATCATGCATTTCAATTTTCAGAGAGCATTCGTGGCGGAGATGGCTATCCGTATTTGTTTTTCTCGTAGCTGCGGCGTTCCTCGGCTGGCTAATTTGGACGGCGGTTCCACCCGACGCGGACTCAAGCTCGCAAGAGAATGGCGAAGGGATCGGCTCTGGTAGTAAGCAAGCCAAAAGTGATAGGTCCAATGAGGCATCCAAAAATCGGATGGGAGAGGCTGGTAATAACGTATCTAACGAACCTTCCGATTCAAAAGATGTAGGGCCGCCAACATCTCCACCGGCTAACACTCCTGATGCAGCGTCTTCTGCAGAAGATTCAGCCGAATCGAGCCCAGCATTGGAAAGTTCGCCGGCAAATAGTTCCATCAATCGACCAACCTCTCCGCCCACCGAATTAGATGTAACCCCTGCGACAAGAGGTACCCTTGCTACTGATTCCCCACTGCAGCCTGAAGGATTGAAACCATGAGTGATCAAACGGAATTAGTCGCCAAAAACGGACGAAGTGATGACGATGGATCAAAACAAGGGTTCCATCCAACAGCGCACGCTGGCCTCAGAGACGAACTCAATGAGTTGCTGGACGTAGTAGGACCGGGGCAGTTGGGCGAAGTAGTAATGGATCGAGCGCTTTCGCTAAATGCGACCGATTTGCATTTCGAGCCGACTGTCAGTGGTCTAAGGATAAGAATGCGAGTCGATGGTCTCTTGCATGACGTAGCGAGATTGCCGAATTCGGCTGCCGCACCTCTGATTTCGAGATTTAAGGTTTTGGCTGGCATGGACATCGCAGAACGGCGATTGGCCCAGGATGGACATTTGTCCTATGTCTATCGGAATATCGCTCGCGATGTTCGCTTAGGTAGTGGTCCGACAGTCTACGGTGAACGGATCATTTTGCGGCTACAGCCGGACCCTCGCAAGTTTCATGGATTGGGTGACTTGGGAATTGACGAGCGTGACACCTCTGTTGTGAGACGCTGTTTAGCTTCGCCCCACGGCTTGATTTTAGTTGTCGGTCCAGTCGGATCAGGTAAATCAACCTCGGTTTACTCATTCTTGAGCGAGTTGAATAATCCCTATCATAGTGTCGTAACCATTGAAGATCCTGTTGAGCGGCGCATGGCCGATATTTGCCAAATTCAAGTCGAACCTAAGTTCGGTTTCGAATTCGCCAATGCCCTGCGCTGTGTCCTTCGGCAAGACCCGGACATCATGATGGTCGGTGAAATTCGCGACGCAGAAACGGCGCAAATTGCCTGCCGATCGGCACTGACTGGCGTACTTGTACTCAGTACCCTCCATGCCAGTACTTCCGTTGCTGCCATGGATGTACTCAAAAATTTTGACGTTCCTTCACCTATCCTGGCAAACTGCTTGCGAGGTGTTGTCTCACAACGGTTGATGCTACAGGTTTGTCCCAAGCATCGTCAGGAATACGAACCCAATGAGGCCGATTGCCGAATATTGAATATCGACCCTCATGAAGCACATCGTTACAACTTGGTACGTGGAATACCTCACGACGACAACTTCCGCTCAGGTTACTTCGGACGCGTTGGCATTTATGAAGTAATGGAAGTTAATCGTGAGCTTCAATACGGCATTCTCAGGAATGCCCAAGCGAAAGAACTGTCGGAAATCGCTGTGAGATTGGGCATGCCAACGTTGACCGACGCCGCCCGGAAAAAAGTAATTGACAAGGTTACTTCGATCGATCAGTTTCATGCTACGGCCCTCAGCCTTGCAGATTGAGTTATTTGAAAAGATTAGAAAATGTGCTTCGATTAGATTGTGTCGGACTACCGGGGACCACGTTTCTAAAACGTTAGCAACAAAATCCGTAGGATAGGCTTCCAGCCTGTCTTTTCATTGACAGGCTGGAAGCCTATCCCACAAGAAACGGTAACTAATTGTCGTGCAACGCCTTTACCGTCCCGGCTGAGTTTCGACTGTTTATGCGTTCGCATCCTCGCGAATGCTATAAAGCCCTATTCGAAGCGGCCAAGGAAACGCTCTTTGCGTTGGCAAAGGATCCGAAGTACATCGGTCCGCCACTTCGGCTTCGCCCATCCGCGAGCCAAGACGAACTGGGAGTGGTTGTCGATGTTGGTAACTCGCAACAAAGCACCCAAGCTGGCGCGAAGAGTAGCGCCCCTAGCGAATCGAGAACTGCCGCTTGGGCTTCTCGAACATGGGATTAAATTCTGGCTTACCTAAAGCATTTCCTTGTGGATCTGTAATGATCGTGACTGGTGCGCTGCCCACGTTGTATCGGGCTAACAACGCAGCGTCATCTGGGTTATCCAAGTCAATGGCCACAGGGATGAATTGCGCGTTAACTGACGTCGCCACCTCTTCATCAGCCCACACTTGGCGTTTCATTACTCTGCAGGGAACACACCACTTGCCAGTAAAGTAGAGGATAATCGGTTTGCCAGAGTCGGTTGCTTGCTTCTGGGCCGAAACGTAGTTTTCAGCCCAAGCGACGTTATTGGCGGGGACGTAGAAGCAGTACCAAGCGTAGGCAAGTGATACAACCAGGAATGTCAACCAGAAGCATCGCCAGAAATGGAATTTTCTCATTCAGCCCAGCCGTGGTTCGGGTTTGTCGGACAGTGTCAATTGGGATGGAGATGCGTTCATTGCGTTGTGCGAGCTCATATCCCTGCAGGACGAACGTTTGCGATCAGCGAGGCCGAGGAGATGACTCAACGCAAGTCAAGAACGGCCGATCGAGGCCTTCGTCTGCATCGCTTTGTTCTGGCATTTCTTCGTGCTCGTGCTCAGCATCGCGGTGCTCGTGCTCGTAATC
>JBBRGW010000036.1:0-15729 GCA_038223525.1 Pirellulales bacterium | reverse complement strand
ATGAGGACACCTGCCAAGGTTCCAAAGACCCAGACAGCCCAATGATATTCCGACATTTTTACTTGCCGCACCAACCGTTGCCAAATTCGTGAATGCAAAGTGAGATCTCTCAGAAAGGATTTAAAGCTGAACGTTTCCAGGATATTCGACCGGGCTCGAATCGTCTTGGTCCCCTTGCCGATTTTAATGATTTTGACGTCGATTCAACCTGCATTTCAAAAAGAAACGTGTTGTATTGGCGAAACAGAAGGATGCAATCGCATGTGGCGAAAAGTCAACCTATGTTTCCGTAGGCATCACAAAGTACCTTTTCGATAACACCGAACCCATTAAACGACCTTCGCGATGGCAAACGGAAACACCAAGAACGAACGCAAAGCCCGCCTCCTTTTGGCCGACGATGACCGATGGCTCCTCGAATCCATGTCGGAGTGGCTAACCAGCGAAGGCTATTGCGTTCAGACCGCTGGCAGTACTGAACAAACCCTCAAAGTGCTTGCGGCCGAATCCTTTGATTTACTTTTGTGCGATGTCCGGTTTGCGGAGGGCGATAGCGACGGAATCGCCTTGCTTAAGAAAGTCAGGAAGCGATTTCCGCAACTGCCCGTTCTAATGATGACTGGATATGCTGGTCCAGATGCAGCAAGGGAATCGATTGCTGCTGGCGCCTTTGAACTTCTGACCAAACCCATCATTGATGATGAATTGCATACGGCCATCACGCGGGCTCTTCAACAACGGGACATCAAGGCTGAGAACGAAAAGCTTAAGGAAGCGCTCGATCGCCGCTTTGGTCTGGAGAGCATCGTTAGCCATGATCTTCGCATGTTGAAGATCTTTGAAATGATCGACAACGTTGCCGACTCGCGAGCCACCATTCTTATTACCGGAGAGAATGGGACGGGAAAAAGTATGATCGCTAGAGCGATTCACAAAAAGTCATCGCGACGCAAATCCCCGTTCGTCGAAGTTGCATGCGGAGCACTCCCGGACACGCTGCTAGAGAGCGAACTGTTTGGTCACATGGCTGGCTCCTTTACCGGTGCCACGCACAATAAAGTTGGCAAGTTCCAACTCTCCGACAAAGGGACCATTTTCTTAGACGAAATCGGAACCGCTAGCCAAGCGTTGCAAGTGAAACTTTTGCGAGTTTTGCAAGAGTTGCAATTCGAGCCGCTAGGCGGGACCGAGACCGTCTCGGTCGACACCCGCACGATCCTTGCAACCAATGAAAATCTCGATATAGCCGTTGCAGAAGGTAGATTCCGACAGGATCTGTTCTATCGTGTTAATGTAATCCATATCGAACTCCCATCGCTCCGCGAACGCCCCGACGATATTCCCCTCTTAGCAGAACACTTCTTAAGAAGTGCAGCCATGGAGTTTGCACGCGATGTCGATGGATTCACCACCGATGCGATGAGCATCATGCTGGCACACCGTTGGCCCGGCAATATCCGGGAATTGGAGAATGTGATTCAACGAGCAGTATTGCTAACCAAATCGAAATGTATCGATTGTGATTCTCTTCCTCGCTCCTTGTTAGCCCCTTCAAACATCGCGAACAACGCTGTTGCGATCCACTCTGCCGCTGGTGGTACGCCTAGTTCTCAAGACACTCCGAGCCTATACCAACCAAATGCTATCGGCAAAGCGAGAGCGGTTACGACACAAACGCTGAGCGAAGCATTGGAGGGCCCGGAGCGAGAGATCATTCTCGAGGTCCTCAAAGCCAACGAATGGAACCGAAACGTCACCGCCGATAAGTTAGGAATCAACCGCACCACTCTTTACAAGAAAATGAAGAAACTAGGCATCGAATCGCTGACCCAATGATTTGCAGCCCAAAGATTCGCAGTGTCCTCGCAGAGGGAATGAAGCATTCCCAAGGGGTCCTAACAGAAAGTCGAATGCTCCGCTAAAATATGCGGTTTAGACGAATGATCGCCTACGGGATTTCATTCGGGAGACAGGTGATAATTCTTTGAGGGGCGGGGCATGGCAGATTCAGGGGTGGTCATCGCGGTAGATCTTGGTGCGTCCAGTGGGCGTGTCATCGCGGCTCAACTGAAATCCGATGGAATCCAATTGACGGACATCCATCGCTTCGAAAATGCTCCGGTCCAATTCGGGTCTCGATTGCATTGGAATTTGCATGGGCTGTGGCAACACATTGAACACGGCCTTGCGATGGCCTCAAAAGAATATGGAGACCGAATCACGAGTATTGGCGTAGATACGTGGGGGGTCGATTACGTCCTCCTGGATCGGAACGAGGACATCGTCGGCCCTGGGTTTTGTTATCGCGACGCACGAACCAAGGGCATGATGAATCGTGCATTTGAGAGGATCCCTCAAGCCGATATCTTCGAGCAAACGGGTATTCAATTCATGGAGATCAATACTCTGTACCAACTCTACTCCATGCGAACTGAGCAGTCCCCGTTGCTCGATTTTGCCGAACACTTCTTGATGATCCCTGATTTTATCAATTGGCTACTCTCCGGCCAAATGGTAAACGAGTACACCAACGCCAGTACGACTCAGTTATTGCACGCGACCGAGCGGCAATGGTCCGCCAAGATTCTAGACGCCTTAGGGATCCCTAAACACATCTTTAAAAATCCGGTGCAGCCCGGAACACAGTTAGGGACTTTGCGTAAGCAATTGCAAACGAGAACAGGCCTCAGTCACAACTTACAAGTCATCGCACCGGCGACGCATGATACTGGCTCGGCTGTCATCGCAGTTCCCGCTGAAGGCTTCGCGAGCGAGAAGCCTAACTGGTGTTACATTAGCAGCGGCACTTGGTCCTTAATGGGCGTCGAGTTAGCGCAGCCAATCCTTACAGAAACCTGCAGAGAGCTAAATTTCACCAACGAGGGAGGCGCCAATGGAAGTGTTCGACTGTTAAAGAACATAGCGGGTCTGTGGCCTTTTCAGCAATGTCGCGCAGCTTGGCAACGCGGCGGCAAGAGTTATGAATGGGGTCAGTTGACCAGTATGGCTGCCAAAGCGCAACCCTTGCAATGCTTGATCGACCTCGATCATTCCAAGTTCGTCGCGCCTACCAACATGGTCGATACCATCGTCGACTTCTGCCGACACACTCAACAACCGCGGCCCATGGACGAAGGGGCGATCGCTCGCGCGACATTAGAAAGTTTGGCCCTACGATACCGTTCGTGCTTGGGTTGGCTCGAACGTTTACTAGGCTATCGACTCGAGACGATCCACATAGTGGGTGGTGGGGTACAAAATGCTTTACTCTGTCAAATGACCGCGGACGCTTGTCAGAGACCGGTCTTGGCAGGACCGGTGGAGGCAACTGCGCTTGGGAACATCATTTCGCAATTGGTTTCGGTGGGAAGATTTTCATCGATCGCCGAGGGGAGACGCTGGATGCGATCGATGAGCGATATTGTTCTATACGAGCCGAACGACAATGGGGATTGGGAAATGGCTTCTGCACGACTCAAGTCCTACTGCAATATTGCCGAAAGTTGGTAGGATCAGAGTCATTGCAAAACCATTGCAAAACCATTGTAAACCAATGGCGAATCTCACGATGAGGATACTTTCTTGACGCTTCCAATCGTAGTTTTGCAGACAGATGAGAAATGGGACTGCCATCAATGCGGTGCGTGTTGCCGATCTAGTTTGGTACCTCTGAACGATCAAGATGTGGAAAGGTTGCAGAATCAGAGGTGGGATGAACATCCCGGCTTTCGCGGCACAGCGACAATGGTTCGAAGCGGTTTTGCAAGTAAAACGTTTCGATTGGCCCAAAGGAAGAACGGTCATTGTGTGTTTTTAAATGAGGCGGGGCTCTGCCGCATCCATTTGGAGTTTGGGGCTGACGCGAAGCCGACGATTTGCCGGATCTTTCCATTGCAACTGATTCCACGTGATGGGAAATTGGCTCTCACCCTGCGGAGATCCTGTCCATCCGCAGCTGCCGACAAGGGTCGGTCACTTAAAGAGCAACTGCCGGTAGTTCAGCAACACGTTCGTGATAGCAGAATGCAGGCCATCGCGATCGCTCCGCCTGCGTTGAAAAGAGGTGAACAACGGGATTGGAAGGTCATCGGGAGAGCGTTGGAGGTTCTCGCTGAGCTTCTGCTTGACCCACGCTTTCCGCCGGTCCGCCGGCTAGTACATGCGGTCCAGTTTGCCAACTTGTTGGACAAAGCCAAGACCAAATCGATGGATGACCTCAAGCTGGTGGAACTGATCGACACCTTGTGCGAGATTGTACCAGAGGAGTCCAAGCGATTCTTCAGCGATCGTCAGCCAGTGGGTGCTTACGCCAAGATCTTGTTCCGATCGATCGGATTGGAGTTCGCGAGGCTTCATCCGCAACATGTTGCACAAAGAAACTGGTTACAGCGGCTTCAAATGGTTGCTTCGCTATTTCGTTTGGTTCGAGGTAATGGATCAGCGCCAATCACCAAGCCCTTTCCCAGGGCCCAATTCAACGATTTGGAGAAACCGCTGGGTGCGTTGTCCAACGACATAGATCATGCGCTTTCTAGATTTATCGAATCCTCCGCTGCTTCGTATATCTATGCCATTGCAGACCGACGCAGCTGGTCGGTGGTCGATAGCATCCGAGGACTTGCAATAACTTTCCCAATTGGGCTTTGGTTATTGCGTTGGGCATCGCTTGGTCGAGAGCCAAGCACAGAGGATATGATTCAGATTGTTGTTGCACTCGATCGCGGCAACGGTTTCGCTCCGCTTACGGGTTCGCTTCACCGCATGCGACTTCGATTGCTTGCAACAGATGGGCAAATGGAAAGGCTGATCGTATGGTTCGCTCAATGACTCACTGCAGAAGTGTTTTGCAAAAGTGCGGCACGGCGGTACACGGCAATGATTCCACGGCAATGGTCGCACCCAGCAAGCCCAGTAAGAGCGACCTACCGTGTAACCGCCTGGTGTTCGAGCATGATCGACACTAGGGAAGTCCAGCCGGTTTGATGATTTGCTCCAAGGCCTTTGCCGGTATCACCATGGAAGTACTCATGGAACTGCATTAGATCTTTCCAGTGCGGATCGTTTGCGTAACGCGGATCTGAGCCGTGGCAGGGCCTCACTCCATTTTCGTCGGTCTTGAAAAGCAGAATCAGCCGTCTTTCGATTTCGTCTGCGACCTCTCGCAAGTTCATCAAGGTGCCGGAACCTTTGGGGCATTCCACTTGGAATGTTTCGCCATAAAATTCGTGGTACTGGCGAAGTGACTCGACGATTAGGTAGTTCAATGGGAACCACACAGGACCGCGCCAATTGCTGTTGCCGCCGAACATTCCAGTGTTGCTTTCGCCAGGCACGTACGCAACCGACTCCTTACCACCTGCATGTTCGAAGATAAATGGCTTCTCGCCGTGGATAGCGGACATCGATCGGATACCAAAGGGGGAGAGGAATTCCTTTTCGTCCAGCATGTAGTCCATTAGTTTTCGAAATCGCTCGGTGGATGGGATGGCCAAGAGTCGCATTTCGGTGGACGAACCGGCTGCGCAAAACTTCTCCATGTAGGCCATGTGTTTTGCCATTTGCGGTCGATTCTTTAAAAACCAATTCATGCGCCGTTGGAAGCTAGGCAATCGTTGAAGAGTCGATTCGTGAATCATCACGTTGGAGCACAATGGAATCAGTCCCACAAGCGATCGGACGCGCATCGCCGTGCTGTTTCCGTCGCGCAGGAGATGGTCGTAATAGAAACCATCTTCCTTTTCCCAAAGACCGGTGCCGTGAAGTGTATTCATCGCTTCGGCAATAGCGACGTAGTGTTCGAAAAACTTGCTTGCCATATCCGAGTACGCTTGATTTTCTTCGGCGAGCTCGAGAGCCATTTGCAACATGTTACCGCAAAAGAAAGCCATCCAAGCAGTCGCATCGGCTTGATCTAAAGTGCCACCGCCAGGCAAGGGTTTGCTGCGGTCGAAGACTCCAATGTTATCCAGTCCGAGGAACCCGCCGCTAAAAACGTGCTGTCCTCGAGTGTCTTTTCGATTGACCCACCAAGTGAAGTTAAGCAGCAGTTTTTGGAAAGTTCGGGCCAAAAATTCTTTGTCACCGCTCAGTTTGTAGACATGCCAACATGCCCAAGCATGGACAGGGGGATTCACGTCGTTGAGCGCCCATTCGTAAGCTGGGATTTGACCGTTTGGGTGCATGTACCATTCGCGCAGGAATAAGATCAGTTGGTTTTTGGCAAACTCAATATCGACCCGCGCCATTGGAATCATATGGAATGCGACGTCCCAGGCAGCGTACCAAGGGTACTCCCATTTATCTGGCATCGAGATAACATCTCGATTGAAAAGGTGAGTCCAGTCGCTATTGCGGCCAACGTCGCGTCCTGGTGGCGGAGGAGGGCTGTTTGGGTCGCCGCGAATCCAGGAGTCAACCACGTAATAGTAAAATTGCTTGGTCCAAAGTAGTCCCGCATAGGCTTGTCGCGAGATGGATCGTTCCTCCGGCGTCAGCTTGGCCGGAATACATTGTTGGTAAAACTCGTCCGATTCTGATTGTCGAAGTGAAACGATCGTTTCGAATTCTTGACCGAAACGTTTTTCAGCGAAGATCGGGTCCATAATCGGGTCGGGTATCTTTCCGTTCGCCGACTGCTCCGTTTCCAATGACTCGACCGAAATGCCAGAAAGTCGACATCGGACAACAAACGGTTCATCCGGCTTGACAATCGCAATGTAATGAGCCGCGCATTTCGTCCCAAACGATCTGGCATCGGCTCCATTAGCGACCCCATCAACCACGCATTCATGGAATGCGTCCTTAAAAAAAGTCCCTGAAGTTGGTGCACCGGGATGACGATTGGGGTTTGTTTCGTTTTCTGTAAAGAGCCAAATAGGCTTTTCGCCTTTGGGGCCCAAGTCGGCTCGGAATTCGAAGTGTCCGAGGGACTCATGATCGCACATGACGACGCCTGTTGGATCGCTGGGAGATTTGTGCAATCGCATCCGCGGCTTGCTCGTACATCCATCGTGCTCACAGCCCCAAATCCAGGAGTTGTGGAACCAGAGTTGTGGCAAGACATGCAGAACGGCGGGCGTAGAGCCTCGATTGAAAACTGTCAGCTGGATCAGGATGTCGTCCTCGCCAGCTTTGGCATATTCGATCTGGCAATCAAAGTACGCTTCGTTGTCGAAGGCCTCCGTATCCGCCAGTTCGTATTCGCTTTCATTTCGAGAGCGGCGTCGATTGATATCCGTTAGTTTCTCGTAGGGAAAGCGGCTTTGCGGGTACTTGTAGAGCCCTTTCATGTACGAGTGGGTTGGAGTTGAATCCTGATAGTAGTAGCACTCTTTGACGTCTTCACCGTGATTGCCTTCCGGGCCGGACAAGCCAAACAACCGCTCTTTGAGGATGGGATCGCGATTGTTCCAAAAAGCAAACGAAAAACAAAGGCGACCTTGCCGGTCACATATGCCGAGCAACCCGTCTTCGCCCCATCGGTAGGCCCTCGATCGAGCGTGATCATGCGGCAGAAAGAACCAGGCCTCTTGGTTTTGCGAATAATCTTCGCGCACCGTGCCCCATTGCCGTTCGGATAGGTATCCTCCCCATCGTTGCCAATTTACTTGCCGCTTCTTTGATTCGACTAATCGTTGGTGCTCCGCAGTCCGCCTTAGCTCCTCGGTGGAAGGGAAGCACATTGAGGAAACATTTTTCTGGGGGTTGGACATGAAGCAGACTACGGAAAACGGCTATAACGGGAGCTTATTCCGTTGAGTTTATCGTTTTTTCGTCGTTTTGTCTTTAGGATACCGAGGCTCACTTGTCTTCCGTTCTCGAATCGCATTTTATGTGTACCATAGACGCTAAAGAAGTAGTTTCCCGATAGCATGGTGTTTTGTCGTTCTTATGCCGCATTCCAATCAGACCTTCATCAATCGCGAGCTCAGCTGGCTCGAGTTCAATCAACGCGTTTTAGACCAGGCGCTCTATACCAAAGTACCGGTGCTTGAACGTCTTAAGTTTCTTGCCATTACGGCTAGTAACATGGATGAATTCTTTATGGTTCGAGTTGGCGGGCTGCAACTGCAACAGGCCCGTGGTCTTGAAACCGCAGATCCGAGCGGCAAGACAGTCACAGAGCAACTCGCGCAGATCTACGAACGCGTGACTGCAATCATTCGCGACCAGTACGAATGTTTTTTAACAGCCGTGGAGCCGACGTTGACTGTCGAGGGTCTGGAACGCATCTCTGCCAAAAACGCAAACGCGCGACATCGCGAAACGCTGACACGCTTCTTTCACGAAGAGATCTACCCCGTTATCTCTCCGATGGACATTGACCCGGAAAGGCCCTTTCCGATATTGGCAAATCTAGGATTGCACTTGTGCGTTCGCATGGCGAGCGGCGATTCCGAAAACCCTCACCGATTTGCGTTTATCCCGTTAGGAAAAGTGCTATCCCGATTCATTACGTTGCCTAGCGATCGAGGCTACAACTACGCATTACTGGAAGATGTTACCGCGGAACTGGTGGATCAGTACTATCCCGGCAAGCGCATCGACGAGTGTGTCGCTTTCCGCGTAACTCGCAACGCAGATGTGTCGGTGCGTGAAGACAGCGCCGCGGATTTGATGATGGGCATGCAAGAGGTACTCCACTCGCGTCGATCCGCGGGCTTTGTTCGACTTGAGATTGCCGACTCGGTTTCCGAACCAACGCTCCTATTCCTTCAAGACAAACTTGGACTAAACCCTTGCGATGTGTTCAAGTTCCCTGGTCCATTGGACTTGTCCAGCATGATGTACTTGACCGAAATGGAAGGCTTCCCGGCTCTCAAAGATACAGCTTGGATTCCACAGCGATCGCCGGTGATTGATCCGACGCAAAGCATATTCAAAGCGATTGCCGAACGCGATTTGCTCCTGTGCCATCCCTATGAAAGCTTCGAGCCAGTTGTTCGCTTTCTCGAAGAAGCAGCCGACGATGCCGATGTCCTCGCCATCAAACAAGTGCTGTATCGCACAAGCCGTAAAAGTCCCATCGTTGCTGCGCTCAAACGGGCCGCAGAGCGTGGTAAGTACGTCACTGCAATCGTTGAGCTAAAGGCGAGATTTGACGAAGCTCGCAATATTGAATGGGCACGGGAATTGGAGCGGTCCGGTGTTCAAGTCATCTATGGTGTTCGCGGCCTCAAAACGCACGCAAAAATCTGTGTCGTCGTTCGCCGAGAACCCTCTGGAATAGTGCGATACGTGCACTTTGGAACCGGCAACTACAACGAATCGACCGCGAGAATGTACAGCGACATCAGTTACATGACTTGCAATGAATCGCTCGGCCGCGATGCAAGCGCGTTCATCAATGCCATCACCGGATATAGCCAACCTCAACCCTACGACAAACTGGACTCGGCTCCGCTGGGTCTCCGAAAGAAACTGCTCGCCCTCATCCAAGCTGAAACGATCAACAAACGGAATGGCCAGAAAGCATACATCGCCGCCAAAATGAATTCCTTGGTGGATCCGGATATCATCAACGCCCTCTACGAAGCAAGTCAATCGGGGGTTGTCATTCGCCTCAACATCCGCGGTGTCTGCTGCCTGAGGCCTGGGGTTCCCGGAATCAGCGAGAACATTTCGGTGGTGAGTATTGTCGATCGATTTCTTGAGCACGCACGTGTCATGTACTTCTATCACGGAGGGGACGATGCGGTGTACATCAGCAGCGCGGATTGGATGCCTCGGTCCTTTGACCGCCGGGTCGAGTTGCTGGTTCCTATCGAGGATACCGGCTCAAGACGCCGATTGATGGAAATTCTCGATACCTACTTCCGAGACAATCAGAACGCCTGGAGACTCGGTAGCGATGGACGCTACACCCGAATCCACCCGGAACACAACCAATCGAAGTTCCGAGCGCAAAGATACCTTTATGAGTCCGCAATCACCGCAATCAAGAAAGCAGAGCAAGCTGCCAGAACGACCTTTGAACCTCACAAGGCGGCGAAAGCATAGCCGTCGTAGGTCGATTGACGACGAACGCTCGAAGGTATTGTATGAGTGAACCCCCACCCCCAATCGATGCGCAGTTGATTGCGACCGCGTATCACGAGGCGGGGCACGCGGTCGTTGCCCTTTCGCTTGGTCGCGCCGTTGAAAAATGCACTATCGTTCGCAATTCAATACGATTGGGGGCTGTTCAATTGGGCAAGGGACGCGGCCAACGCCAGCAGGATTTTTTCGAAATCGAAGCGATGATCTTGTTGGGAGGACTGGCGAGCGAAGCAAAGCATACGGGTCAGTACAATTGGGGAGGCGCCCAACAGGATCTGCGATCACTGCGCCGATTGACGCTGGCCCGCGTCAATACGGATCAGCAAGTCGAAAGGCTTGAACGGCGTCTGCTCGACAAAACGACTCATCATCTAGAGCAACCGGGGCATTGGGAATCGATAGAGGTAGTAGTCGCAGAATTGATCAAACAGCAGGCAATCAGCGGACGCTCCGCGCGACATCTGTTCGATGAGACAATGAAACGCTTTTAATATTCGGAAAATCTTCCAAATTTCTTGTTCGGTTTCGAACCGCTTTACGCCTTTCTATTAGTGCCGGTTGGTTCTCACGCCCGCCAACCGGCACCTTCTCTTTTTTTGCCGGTTCGGCCAAGCTCATGCAACCGAGAAATCACGGCGGAAACTGCCGTGTAACACTCGCTTGGAGTAGAATAGGGGTTACCAGTCCCGCCTACAGACGGCCGGAGTCTGGTCCCACCGCAATTCTCAGCCCCGCAAAACTCCAAAAGCCCCTCCCCATGCGACCAATTCTGGTACTGCTAGCCGCTTTGATAGCACTCATAAACGTGCCCGTTCCTCATGGCTTCGCGCAGTTTGGAGGGCCCGAATTGCAAGCGTTGTCGCAATTGGGGGCGAAAGCGGGACAGCCTTTACCTGCCGCATCCGGGTCCGCTGGACTATTGCTGTCGGGGACCAATTTTGATTTAACCGACTATGGCTTCAAAAACGACTCCATTCCCGCGGACGCCGAACCGGGTATCTACCAATTACGAGCGATGGGTCCCAACGGACTATCCAACTCTCGAAATTTTCTAGTCTCCGTCGAACCTTGGGTGATCGTTGCAGCCAACGAAAGTGAGATTAACCCAACTCCTATTTCGCCCGGAACCATCTGGCAAGACGAATGCCCGGACCGCGGACGCAACTACTATCGAATCAAAGTAGAAAAGGACCAAAAACTAGAACTCCAAACCTTTTCGTATTCCCTCGATTCGCGGGCTCGACTGGTTGTCTCTTTACTCAACCCCGACCGAACAACTCTCGGATCCATCAGCGCTACCAATGACAGCGATGTTAACCTGACGTTGGACCTCGTTGCTAACGTAGAGTACACACTCGTTGTTCACGATCATTTGTACCGAGGCGGAACCGACTTTCGCTACGCATTGAAACTCTCATCGGCGACAACTCCAACGGCCGAAGAAGGCGATTTCGTAGAACGATGGAGAAGACTATCCAAGCAGCTAAGAAGTGGTTCGAACCAACCACTTTCAGCATCCCTCCAATGGCACCCGAGGGCAAGCATGCTCCGTATCCCATCTGATGTGCCAGTTCTTGTCCATGAGGAAGCGCTCTTTCCCGGTACGAAACCGATGTCGGTCACTTGGCCCTCGATTGCAACCGGATCATGGAACGCGAACGACGATCTAGATATCTTCGACTTCGAATGCGAAGCCAAAACAGACGTCTCGATTGAAGTCGTTTCGCAACGCATGGGGGAGTTTACCGATGGTTTGCTTGTCATCTATCGAGTTGAGAATCCTGGACAGCCCGACGAGAAACTTCATCGCATCGCGGAAAACGACGATGGCCCAGCTGTAGGGAGCGCTGAAATGCGTTTCATGATCAAGGACCCGATGCTGACATTCCAAACCACCGAAAAGGGAATATACCGTTTGCAAATCCGAAGCCAACAACGGCTCGACAAATCAAAGGCCCATCCAAAGTATGCTATCGAAATTCGAAAGCCCAAACCAGGGTTTGCGATCAGCGCTCATTTTTCTCATCCAACCCTGACAGCCGACCAAACCCGAACGACCCCACCCACACTTTGCGCGGGTGGGGCAGCCATGATCTCAGTACACGCGATGCGATTCGACTATTTCGCCGAGCCAATAGAACTGAACCTAACCGGTCTGGCCGATGGTGTTCGCGGGGGTTCAGGGGTAATCGCCAAGGATCAGAATCTTGCAACTCTCAACCTCTGGAACTTTGGACCACCTGCAATCCCACTCGTGCCTTCTAAGATGTTCCGCATCGAACTCGTCGGTGCCGTCGAGATTGGCCAACAATCGATTGCTAGTCTGGCCACCCCTTTGGAAGTCACATGGAACGCGATCGATACCTACCGTTCGCCGATTGCCAAAGTATTGCAGTCTCTCAACGCAATCAAACTAGAGGCAACCATTTGTCCTCTCACGATCGAGCTGGGTGCGAAGGACTTGGATGCTAAATTCCCGATTCGGATGGACGCGATTCGCGGTCAGACGCTCAAGATCCCCATTCGCGTTACGCGACGTACAGGCGGCGAAGCAGTCGTAACGATTCGGCTGCACCATGGCCCCCCGAAAGCGACGATGGCGGAAATCAAAATCGAACCCAAGGCGAACGACGGAGTACTGGAGCTTGTCGTTCCTAAAGATACGCCGACCGGCGAATACATGTTCGGCGTATTGTGCGAGTCCGCGGTTTCGATCCCCAATTTGGATCCCGCCGCAAAGGAAAAGACCAAGAGTATACCCTTGCAATTACCCAGCTCGAACCTTCGCGTTCGAATCGGAGATGCACCATGAAATCACAAATAGGACGCATTATGTCTAAGACGCACAAAACCATTGCCGTTGTGGTAAACACGATCGTGTTCACACTTTTCCCTATTGGTTTTTCACGGGCGCAAAACCCGATCTATTTCGAGGACTCAGCTGTTGCGATCCTGCGAAAGAATTGCACCGCATGCCACAATGCGAAACTGGCCGAAGGAGGACTCAATCTTGAGACACACGCGGACTTGTTGAAAGGTGGTGATTCTGGACCAGTAATCGACCTTGCCAACGTCGACTCGAGCCACCTACTCCAACGACCCGTTGCTGACGATGACGCTCTCATGCCACCCGATGGCAACAAAGTGGGAGCCGAACGATTGACATCGGAACAACTTGCAACGCTCAAGTCCTGGGTCCTGGGGGGCGCGTTGACACGAGGTACCAGTCAAAACGTCATGGACTATTCGAACCTGCATCTACCGGAAAGCGCGCGGGCGAGCTACGCGGTTGCAATCTCTCCTGACAGTGACTTCGTCGCATTCGGTCGAGGTGGTCAATTGGTAATATACGACGCGAATCGTTTGGCAAGCGCGCAACCGATTGCGGATAAAATAGATACTGCGCCGACACAAGTTATCCTCAATGCACACCCTGACTTCATTCATTCCATCGCGATTAGCCCAGACGGAAAACGCATTGCAACAGGGAGCACCGGTCAAGTGAAAGTTTGGAAGCGAACCGAGCCTGCACTCGATGCGGCACGCACTGAACTTGCATCCGCGGGCATCGATTTGTCAAAAATGCTTGCCATGTCAACCGATGGAAGCAAGTTTGCAATACTCGAATCGACAACTGTTGCCACCAGCCAATCGGATGCAAGCGAGACGACAAACAAACTTAGCAGCAACCTCAGACTGATCGCCAGAGACGGGAAAGTATTGCATACGATTTCTGTACCCAATGAAACGTTAGAAGTAGGTACTTGGAGTCCGTCAAACAATCGGTTCTTTGCCACTGGAGCATCGAAGCAACTCCACATTTGGGACATTACCGAAGAGACGGCCACTCTATCTACAACAGGACTCGCAATACCTATTCAATCCATGGTCGCTTTGGATGAATCGACTCTTCTGGTGACGAATGAGCGGAAAGCGATCGTCTTACAAGCCAAATCACCAAGTGTAGAGCTAGTGCCCGATCACCCTCTCGCCGCCGCCATCAATGCAGCAGGCCCCGTCGATCGTATCTGCCTTTCCGCGGATCGAACGCTGGCGTGCTCGGTCACGCAGGACGAAGCGACCGGCCTCAGCGCGCTGAAGCTTTGGAATGTCGCTCAGGCGAAGCTCAACGGTGCCTTCGAAAGAGATCGCATCGAGCATGTCGCTTTACTCAACTCCGATCGCGAACTAAGACGCACACAAGCGAGTGTGGATCGATCGAAGGCATTGGTAGCGGAGCAAGAGAAAGCGTTGGAAGCAGAGCAAGCGGCGGTCAAAGCCGCCGAAGCGAGCTTGGAAAAAGCAACTCAAGCTGCTTCGGCTAAAGAGAAAGAAATGCAAACAGCCACGGCAGGTATCGCCGAACATGAGAAAGCGATGGCGGACACCAAAGCTGCTCTCGATGCGGCCACGCAGAAATTAGCTCAATTGACGACCGAACTGGAACCTAAAAAGAAGGCGCTGGGAGAATTAGAAAAGCAAAATACCGATGCCAAGGGGAACGTCACCAATTCCACACAGGCACTCGTCGGAATCCAAGAGAACCAGAAGACTGCTGTCGTCCGATTGGAAGAAAGAAAAAAGAGGGTCGAAAAAGAGAATGAAACGCTAACCGCAGTTCAAGCCAAGAATGCGAGTGCCAAGAGTCAAAATGAATCGGTCCGCTTCTCGGTTCAGTCGGTCGCGTTCACTGGAAAAGATCGATTAGCCGTAACTCGCGTTGCAGAGAAAGCCCTCACCAACGTACTTGATTTCTTCTCAACGGAAACCATGGAAAGAATCGAATCCCGCACCGTGACGCAACCTATTGCTAATGGACCTGAGATCGCTGCGATCGCCCATGAGGATCGAGTTGCTTGGCAACAAGAAAGTGTTTGGAGTTCGCCTTCGATCGTAGTCGACCGCGCGACAGCACTGGCCTTTAGCCAGGATGGAAAGACCCTTGCCATTGGTAGTGGACTTGCCAGCCGCAGTGGTCAATTGTCGATCGTTCAAGTCGCGGACGGAAATCCGATCAAGACGTTACCGGATCTGCACAGCGACACGCTATTGGGACTTGCTTTTTCGCCAGACGGCCGATGGCTTGCAAGTTGCGGTGCAGACAAAATGACCAAGCTATTGAATGCTCAAACCTATGAGATCGCGAAAATGTTTGAGGGCCATACCCACCACGTGTTGGCCTTGGCATGGCAAGAGGACGCAAATCGACTTGCAACCGCAAGTTCCGATGCAACGGTGAAGCTGTGGGACATTGAGAAAGGAGAATCGATACGCACGGTAACGGGTTTCGGAAACGAAGTTACATCCATTGCGTTCGTCGGTTCGACCCCCAACACCGTCTCTGCTTCTATGAACAATTTGGTTCGATTGCACGATTCCAACTCTGGGAAGCAGAACAAACAATACGGGCCTACAGGCGACTCACTCTATTGCGTAGTCACATCCCCCAATGGCAAGTACGCAATCGCGACTGGCCAAGAAGGGATCGCGCGCATTTGGAACATCGAAGACGGAAAACTAGTCGGCGAATGGAAATAGAGTTGTGGTTCGTTCAAGTATTGTGGCTATACCCGCGAACGGCCAGGCCGCCTTTTAGCCACAAATCCTAACGATCCGCAGGGCGCGCGCGTGGGCTCACGGTTCGTTCGGACGAGGCCCCCTCTCGTAGTGGACGAGGCTACGAGTCCCGCA
>JBBRGW010000035.1:0-15822 GCA_038223525.1 Pirellulales bacterium | reverse complement strand
CCGATTTCGTACTCCGGATATCAGGTAACTTGCCTAGCAACATTTCTTCGATCTCCTTGGCGCCCTTGAATGGCAATCGCTGCATTAGCCAGCTTATAAACACTTCCTGCAACCCAGCCACGGATGCACGGTCCAGTTCGGAATTATCTATTCGATTATAGCATTCCGCAGCTTCTGTTTCCAAAACTTCCTCGCTCCTCGCAAACAAGGGCGCAAAAACGGCTACCATCGGATGATCGGGTTGAACCAAACTTAACTGTTCCAACGCTTCGTCCAAGTAGATTACCTCAACAAATTCACTGCGGCTGGCACTGAAAGATCAAGTAGATTTGCTTGTCCGATTCCATAGTAGAGCATTGTAGCAATCCAAATTCGGATCGTCCGCTAATCTACCAATCAAGTCAATCAAACCAATAGAAGCCAAAAGCTGCAGTTCGATTCGCATTCATCCGCGCGATTCGCGGGCAGTCTTTTTGCGGTTTCGAATCTGTCTCGATCGTTCGCGCGAGGCCAGTTCCAACAGATGATCTTATCTCTCAACATCGTTCAAGGGCCCGTACTTGTTCCCGATCCGCTAGAGAGTAGCCTTTTTGAATCGTTTCTTCCAAGAACGTCGCGACCCAATTTTGATGTTGGTGCGTGACGCGATCCAGAAAATCTTTTTAAACTGCCGATGACAAAAAACCGCGGCTCTCTACAATAGTCCTGAATAGTTTGTGAAACTTTTCACAAAGTCGCCGTCTGCAGGATTTGGCCGTGGCAAATTACTTACCAATATTGATTTATCTGATAGCAGTTGTTGGCTTTGCGGCCGTGTCGCTTTTGCTTCCGCACATTGTTGCGCCTCGAAAACGCACGAAGGTCAAAGGAGCACCTTACGAATCGGGGATGGATCCGATCGGCGATGCCAGGAAGCCGTTCGACATTAAGTTTTACTTGATAGCGATCCTCTTCTTGGTTTTTGATATCGAGCTTCTGTTTGTCTATCCATGGGCTGTTTCTCTGCTCGCACCTGATGGTGTGCCTGGTGCCTTCCGCCCTGCGGTTTTGGCTGTCCTTCTCGTTTTGATGGCGACACTGGCGCTTGCCTACGTGGTCGCTTATCGCAAAGGAGTCTTTGATTGGCGACGCAAATAAATAAACAACTGGGCGACAACATATTCCTGACCAAGCTGGACGCTGCGGCGTCTTGGGCGCGGGCAAACAGCCTTTGGCCGATGCCTTTTGCGACAGCTTGTTGTGGCATTGAGTTGATGAGTACAGCGGCGAGCAAGCACGATTTGTCGCGATTCGGCAGCGAAGTTATGCGGTTCTCGCCGCGCCAATGCGATTTGATGATCGTGGCGGGCCGTGTCGTGATGAAGATGTTGCCGGTCTTGCAGCGAATTTGGTTGCAAATGCCAGAGCCGAAATGGTGTATTTCGATGGGTGCTTGTGCTTGCACCGGTGGCGTTTTTGATACTTATGCTGTCGTTCAGGGCATCGATCGATTCATGCCAGTGGATGTCTATGTTCCGGGCTGCCCTCCGAGGCCCGAGCAGTTGATTCGCTCGATCATCGATTTGCAGGAGAAAATTCAAAGCGGTGGAACGATCAATGCCCGCGAGTTCAAGTTGCGAATTCTTCCTGAGGGTCCGTCTCGCTTTGATGAAGAGGAGTTGATTCGAATCCGAGAACGCAACGGATTCAAGCTCGATGATCAGAATTATAACCCTGTTCACTAAAATCCAACGCAACCAATAATGGCAAACGAAACAACAGATTCGAAGTCGAGCGAGATGAATGTGGTGAAGGCCAGATTGGCTGAGTTGCTGCCGGGTATTGCGTTAGAGTGGTCCGAATTTCGGGATCAGACTCGCGTGATATGTCCAGCTGCCGAACTTGCTAAGTGCCTCGGCGCTTTCAAAGCAGCAGGCTTCGATCAGTTAACCGATCTGACGGCAGTCGACCTGCTTGAGTACGGCAATGTAAACGACCGTTTTGAGGTTGTTTATTGCTTGCTGAACGTGGATTCGGGGCTTCGTTTAATCGCCAAGATTTATCTGAACGAGCCCGATTTGACGATCCCTTCTGCGACGTCGGTTTGGTTTGGGGCTGATTGGCTTGAGCGTGAGGTCTACGACATGTACGGCATTATTTTCGCTGGCCATCCCAATTTCAAACGGCTGTTGTTGCCCGACGAGTTTCAGTCTTTTCCATTGAGGAAAGACTATCCAGTCAAAGGCCGCGGCGAGCGACACAATTTTCCAGTCATCACACGAGCAGAAAGCTAAGCGGAGGATTTCAACATGCCATTAGAGCTGCTCGAAAGTCCCGACCTGGACGCAAGCAAACGCGAAGGGCTTTGGACACTCAATTTCGGTCCTCAGCACCCTGCGACGCATACGACATTGCGATTGGTGTTGCAACTCGATGGCGAAATGGTCATCGATGCCGAGCCAGATATAGGGTTTTTGCATAGCGGGTTTGAGAAGCTTGGCGAAGTGCTCGACTTCAATCAATACGTGACGATCGTCGATCGGATGAACTACATTTCACCGATGGCAAACGAAATTGCTTGGCACCATGCGGTTGAGAAGTTGCTCGGGATCGAACTTACTCCTCGTTGCACTTATATCCGTACTATTTTTGCAGAGCTGATGCGGCTTCACGATCACTTGCTCTGTTTGGGTGCGTGCGTTTTAGATCTCGGTGGTGCGACTGCATTTATGTACGCGTTCAATGCACGCGAAACCATTTATGAGATTTGCGAACGAGCTTCGGGGCAGCGTTTTCATACATCTTACACACGAGTTGGCGGCTTGCTCTATGACGTGACCGATGATTGGGTTGGGATGGTCAAGGACTTTGTGCGGAACTTCCCCAAGGTCTATCGCGATTTCGAAGGGCTCGTGATGAAGAATCGAATCTTCGTTGAGCGAACTCGAGACGTTGGTGTTCTTAGTCGGGAAGAAGCGATCGCAGGCGGTGCAACGGGACCAAACGCTCGGGCAAGCGGAGTGACGCGGGACTTACGTCGCGATGAGCCTTACTTGGCTTATGAGGATCTCGATTTCGATGTATGCGCTAGCCAGGGTGGCGATTGCTACGCCCGCTTCCAAGTGCGGATGATGGAAATGCTCGAAAGTATCAAGATCATTAAGCAAGCGATCGAAAAGCTGCCGAAGGGGCCGATCTTCGCTAGTGAAACGGGTAAGGCGGGAATGCCGGATAAAAAAGAAGTCTATCGCAGCATCGAAGGCTTGATCCATCATTTCGAAAGCATTATGCCCAATCGTCAAATGTCGGCTCCGAAAGAGTCGATCTATGCAGCTACGGAATCGCCGAACGGGGAACTTGGTTACTACATCGTAGGAGACGGGAGCTTTCGAGCTTATCGAGCGAGGACTCGCCCACCTTCGTTGTTGCACTTTGCCTTGTTTTCGAAACTGATTCGAGGCTGCATGTTGAGCGACGTGGTGGCTGTTTTGGGTAGTATTAACATTATCGCTGCGGAGCTTGATCGATGAGCGAATTGAGTAGCAATGCAAAAAAAGTCATTGAAGATCATCTTGGACGCTACCCCAGCAAGCAAGCAGTTACGCTTCCTGCACTGCACGTAGTACAAGAGGAAAAAGGGTGTGTGAGCCGAAAAGCGATCAAAGAGATCGCCGATATTCTGGAGCTCTCCCCTGCTCAAATCAACGATACATTATCGTTCTATGGTTTTTTCAGGACTGAGGAAGATCCGCTAGGCAAGACGCGTGTTTGGATTTGCCGCTCGTTGCCATGTATGCTGCGAGGTGGCGAAGAATTATTGGCCGAGCTTTGCGATCGGTGGGGTATTCAGCCTGGTCAAACGACACCTGACGGCCAAGTTACATTGGAGCTTGCGGAATGCCTTGGTGCATGCGACGGCGCTCCGTGTATGTTGGTCGATGACGAACTGAGCTTGTGCGTTACAGCCGATGATGTCGAAAAACAAGTGCGAGGTAAAGCATGAGCAATGAAGAATTCAAACCGATTTTATTAGCCAGGCAAGGCAAAGTGAACAGCCACAGGTTGGACACCTATAAGGCAGATGGCGGTTATCAGGCGCTCGCAAAAGCGCTCTCGATGAAGAATACAGATGTCATTGAAGTGGTTAAAGCTTCGGGGTTGCGAGGGCGTGGTGGAGCGGGTTTTCCTACAGGCCTCAAGTGGACTTTTTTGCCAAAGGAAGTGAACGGTCCGGTTTACCTTTGCATCAATGGCGACGAGAGTGAGCCGGGCACTTTTAATAATCGTGTTTTGATCGAGCAAGACCCGCATCAAGTGCTCGAAGGGATAGTCATCAGCAGTTTTGCGACGCGAACAACTACCGCTTACTTTTATTTGCGGTACGAGTACGGGCGATGTTATCGTGTTCTCAAGGATGCGATCGACGAGATGTACGATAACAACTTGCTGGGCAAAAATATTCTCGGGTCTGGATACGATTTGGATGTACACTTGCATCGCGGTGCTTGTGCCTACATTTGCGGCGAAGAAACCGGCCTGATCGAGAGCCTCGAGGGCAAGCGAGCTTGGCCGCGGATCAAGCCGCCGTTTCCTGCTATCGAAGGGGCTTTTCGCCGACCGACAGTTGTGAACAACGTCGAGACGATGGCTTGTATCCCGCACATCATCAATCGGGGGGCCGAGTGGTTCATGACGATGGGCATTCCAAAGGACCCCAACAACCCTCGCGATGCCGGCTCGTATGGTCCGAAACTTTACTGCATCAGTGGGCATGTGAACAAGCCAGGGCTGGTCGAATTGCCGATGGGCATCAGCGCTCGCGATCTAATCGACAAACATGGTGGCGGCGTTTGGAAAGGACGTAAAGTCAAGGCGGTTGTGCCTGGCGGTATCAGTATGGGATTCATGAGCGAAAAAGAGCTCGACACCCCTCTCGATTTTGCTGGCCCAGGGCGGGTTGGCTGTCTAGGGCTCGGGACTGCAGCGGTGATCGTGATCGATGACCATACCAGCATGGTTGACGTTCTTTATAACGCGTGCCGATTTTTTGCTCACGAGTCGTGTGGCCAATGCACACCCTGTCGCGAAGGGACCGCATGGTCGACGAAGATACTTGAACGCATTCGTGCAGGGCATGGCAAGTTTAGCGATATCGATGTGTTGCTTGAGATCTCGTCCTCGATAGGAACGATTCCAGGGACGACGATCTGTGGATTGGCAGACGGAGCCGCTTGGCCAATGAAGACAGCGATCAACAAGTTCCGTCCTGAGTTCGAAGAGTACATCAAAAGTGGACGCAAAAGCGAGAGCCGAGCCTTAGCCAACGCCCACTAATCGCACGACCGAACAGTTGCCCTAACTGTTCCCTAACAAACTATGCAGAACAGTTGTCCCAACTGTTTGCGCCAACGCTGAACAATTGAGACAATTGTTCTCCATTTAACTCAGAACAATTGGGACAATTGTTCGACACTCAACCGGAAACGACACAAGTGGCAAAGGTAATCGTTAACGATATCGAAGTCGATGCAGATGCGAAAGACAATTGCATCCTTGCGGCTCGTAAGGCCGGCGTCGAGATCCCACACTACTGCTGGCACGAAGCGTTGTCGGTGGTCGCCTCATGCCGAATGTGCTTGGTTGAGGTTGGGGAGAAAAAGCCGGACGGCACGGTCGTAATGGGGCCGAAGTTAGTGCCCGGATGTCAAACGCCGATCAGAGAAGGTACTGTCATTCGTACCGACTCGGCCAAGGTCAAAACGGCTCAGCAGATGACGCTTGAGTTGCTATTGTTGAACCACCCATTGGATTGTTCGATCTGCGATCAGGCGGGCGAATGCTACCTGCAAGATTACACGTTCAAGTATGGCAATCCAGTCAGCCGTTTGGACGAGCCCAAGCTTCAACGGATGGACAAGTACCATATCGGCGAGCAGATTGCACTTTTCACCGATCGATGCGTGATGTGCACACGCTGCGTTCGTTTCACCCGGGAGATTAGCGGAACTGCGGAGTTGCAGGTGACGAATCGCGGCAGTCACGAAGAGATCGACGTTTTTCCTGATATGCCCTGCGATAACAAGCTTGCTGGCAATGTGGTGGATTTGTGCCCAGTCGGTGCTCTCTGCAGCAAGGACTTTCTTTATAAGAAACGGGTTTGGTGGCTTAAAAGTGCCAACAGCGTTTGCACGGGTTGCTCGACAGGTTGTAGCGTGCATATCGATCAAAACGAGGACAAAGTCTATCGTCTAAGACCGCGGGATAACCCAATGGCCCAAGGGCACTTCATGTGCGATGAAGGTCGCTTTGGATTCAAGTATATTCACGATGAACGTCGCCTTCAAAAGCCCAAACTGTCTGATGGGTTTGCGGCTGGTATGGTATCCAGTAACCCGACAAAAACAACGAAGGCAAATGGTGCGGGGACTGCCGATTTGAACTTTGCGGACCCGTGGGTTGATGTTTTGTCGGTCGCTCGAACGAAGATCAAAGAAGCGATCAAAACTGACGCTCGCGGCTTTGTAGCTGTCCTTTCGCCGTTCATGTCAGTAGAGGAGGCGTACCTGTTGGCGAGCTATTTAAAGGGCTTGGATAAGAAAGTACGGTTGGTGCTCGGGCGAGTACCGGTTGTGGGTAGCGATGACAAATATCCGAAGGGACCCAAAGGTGAGTCACCCGCTCAAGACAACGTCAAGTTCACGATCCGCTCGGAAAAGTGTCCGAATCGATTAGGGGTCGAAACCATCCTTCGTCACTTCGAGGGCGAACTTGTTACGGTCGAGCAAGCCGCGGCAAAGGCAGATGCGACGGCTTGGTATTTCGTCGGCGGTTACAACGTCGGCTGGGTTACCGAAGCGATCGACCGGGCTGTTGGTAAACCTTCACTTTTGATCGTTCAAGACATCTTTGCATCCCCGCTGAGCGAGCGAGCGGATATCGTCTTCGCGTCGAGTTCGTTTGCCGAACGGGACGGGACCTACGTCAATCATTCGGGATTGGCGCAAGCGGCGTGCGGCGCGATTCGTTGTCCAGGCGATGCAAGAGCCGACGGTCGCATATTCATGGAGTTGGCCGAACGCAAAGGCTTGTTCAACGCTATGACGTTGAGAAAAGAGATAGGCAAGGCAGTCTCCGCTTTGTCGGCTTTGTCGGTCGGTGACCTTGGCGAAAACGGGGTCAAGATTTCGGTAGCACGAGAACCCGTTTATTCGTAATCGGTAGCCAACGGCGTCGGTTTCAAACACTAGCTCAATCAATCCCACACTAACCTTAATAGCCAATCTATGTTCGAATACCTCAAGCAGATTTGGCCGACGCTCTGGCCAACCCTGGGAGCCATCGGCGTCATCCTCGCCTTCGTGCCGGTGATTGGACTGTACTCAACGTTTATCGAGCGCAAGTTGGCCGCGTATGTGCAAGATCGGGTAGGGCCAAATCGGGTCGGACCGTTTGGGCTTTTTCAAGCGATTGCAGACGGGATCAAGATCTTCCTCAAAGAGCAAGTAATTCCGGACCATGTCTATAAGTTTTTGTATTTTATCGCACCGACCTTCAGTTTGATGACGGCGATGTTTGCATTGGTCGTTATGCCGTTTGGACCTGTACCGACCGAGTATACGGAAGGGTTCCGATACATCGTTGCACCAGGAATCGACATTGGAATCATGATGATGATTGCGATCAGTTCGCTTTCTGCTTACGGAATCATTTTGGGTGGATGGGCTTCGAACAACAAGTATTCGCTTTACGGCGCGATTCGCTCTTGTGCCCAATTCATTAGCTATGAAATCCCGTTGGGGCTCTCGATCATTGGCGTCATTGCGGCGACGGGTTCGCTCAACATTGAACGGATTGTTGCAGCGCAGGGAGGTGCGTTTTGGGATTGGAATGTATTCTGGCAACCGCTCGCATTGCTGGTGTTCTTTACCAGTGCGCTCGCAGAGACCAATCGATTGCCTTTCGACTTGGCCGAGTGCGAACAAGAGCTTGTGGGTGGCTTTCATACGGAGTACGGCGGGATTAAGTTCGTGTTGTTTTTCCTTGCTGAATACACACACGTTGTCACAGTGAGTTTTTTGACGGCCTTGCTGTTCTTTGGTGGATGGCATTTCCCTGGATTGACCGGTCCGGTCGATGCGAGTTTGGGTGGTATGTTACTGAGGACATTTGTATTGGTCTCCAAGGTCGGTCTGGTTGTCGTCTTTATTATGCTGTTGCGATGGTCTCTGCCAAGATTTCGCTTTGACCAGTTGATGGGATTGGCATGGAAGGGATTGATTCCTCTAGCTCTGCTGAATTTCCTTTGCGTCGCGATCGTATTAACGTTTGAGCTTCCGAAACATTACCTGGCGTTCACTGCATTGTTTTTGGTAGTTGGGTCGATGATCAGCGCCCGCCATTTGCAGTCGACGATCAATAGACCACGTTCCGCAGGTCGAGCTGCGACCGATCTGAACTTCACAGAGAGCGCGATATGACAACTAAAAAGTCCAAAACAGTAAAGTGGGGCGAAGAGCCGAAGCTTGGCTGGATGGAAGCCATGTATTTGCCGGCGATCGCTTCGGGTTTAGCGACCGCGTTGCGGCACGCATTCTCGGGCACCAATTCCACACGACAGTATCCCGAGGTGGAGCCAGAGATTCCCGGAAACTACCGCGGCGTGCACCGACTCAATCGGGATGAAGAGGGGCGAGTGAAGTGTGTGGCGTGTTATATGTGCCAAACCGCTTGTCCTGCCAACTGTATCGAGATCATTGCTGCCCCAGCGCCGAAGGACGATCCGCATTGGAAGGATCGGGACAAGTTTCCGCAAACGTTTACGATCGATGAGCTTCGATGCATCTACTGCGGTATGTGCGAAGAAGCCTGCCCGGTCGATGCGATTGAATTGACCAGCATCTATGACCTCACGGGTTATACCCGCAAAGAGCTCATATTCGATAAGGAGAAGTTGCTCTCTGTGTTTGATGAAACATCTAAAACGGGGAACGATCCTGTGCGTACCAATCGCGGCGCGCTAGGTCCAGCGTCGGTCGAAGCATCGACAGCATCCCAAGGCCCACCACCTCCAGGCCGAGGCAGCCACGGTTAGTCCAACCATTTTTCTGAATCCAAAATGAACTTACTCAATCACACCGATATGATGGCGAGCTTGGCTCAATTCTTTCCAAACTGCCTGCATCTTGCGCAGATAGAGGGGGGACCTGCGATCGCTCCTGAGGATTTGTCCGCTTGGACGAGCACTTGGACGATGGCAATGGTCATACCGATCGTGCTTGGTACGATCGGCTACTTGCTCATTCAGCACGGAATTGTGAAGTCGCGTGCAGAGATAGGGGGTGGTGTGTTGGCCTTGGGGTTTGCCTTGTTCATGACATTTGCCTTCACTGCTGGAACGTTTGAATCGGTTATTTTGATGCTGTTCTGTGCGATGGCGACGGGGGGCGGTATCGGATTCTTAGTTGCTCGCGAACCCGTCTATTCGGCTCTTGGATTTGCTACAGCAGTCCTGTCGGTTTGCGGTGTGCTGTTTATGCAATCGGCGTTGTTCGTCGCCGCAGCCACGATGATTGTCTACGCTGGAGCAACGATCATTATCTTCTTGTTTGTTTTGATGTTCGCTCAACAAACGGAATTACGAAACTACGATATTCAGCTCAATAAGCCAATCGTCGCCGCAACGATTGGGGCGATCTTTTTGGCGACCATTACGATTTGCGTCACCAGCGCAGACGCGATGCTTCCGGTTCGTGTGGATACGACGCGAGCCATGAGTCAAGCCGATTTACCGGAGAGCTTGAGCACAGAGGCCGGCAAGGCAGAGTCGAAAAAGTTGGATGCAATCGATCCGACTCTCCGTTCCGTTCCAAGGTCGACGGCTGGGCTTGGACGTTCCATGTATACAGATTATCTGATTGCGGTAGAACTTGCTGGCACTGTATTGTTGGTAGCGACCATTGGAGCGATCGCGCTCGCTCAGCGAACCACGGAGACTCAATCGTGAACGATATCATCACGCAAAATTTGCTCGTCTTTGGCGGTGTACTCTTCGTATTAGGGATGGTGGGTTTCTTGACTCGCCGCTCCTTGATCTTGATGTTCTTGTCCTTGGAAATGATGCTGTCAGGAGTGAGTGTGAATTTGATCGCATTTTCTCGACATCATGAAAACTATCAGGGACAAATCTTGGCAATTATGGTTTTGACGATCGCTGCTTGCGAGGCCGCAATCGCATTAGCATTGGTTGTCTCACTCTATCGCCGCAAGGCAACACTAGACATTGCAGCGTGGGATGAGCTCAGCGAAACACTTGTCCCCAGAGTTGTTGAGGTGCCCGAAACTCTCAATGAGCCAGAAATGGAATTCCCGAAACTGACACCCGCTGGCTTGGATCCGTTGTCACGACCCATATCGGCTGATTTCGATTCGCATTCAAGCGAAAATGGTGATAGTGTGAAGTCAAATACGTTGGAGGCTGGTACCCATGCTTAGTCTCTTTGCTTGGATGGTTCCTCTTGCACCGTTGGCTGGTTGTATTACCTGTACCATCATGGCGTTTCGAGGTGATCGCAAGATAGCGCATTTACCTGCGATCATTTCGCTTCTTTTTGCGGCGCTATTCACGATCTGTTTGATTGTGTTTGGTGCCCAAGGGGAAAAGGGTGCGGTATTCGAAGGGTATCGCTACTTGAACGTTGGCAGTTTAACTTTGGATATCTCGCTCAAGGTGGACACGTTGTGTTTGTCCTTGCTAGCGGTTGTGACCTGCATTTCGGCCATGATCGCGATCTACTCGCGAGACTACATGCATGATGACCCCGGTTATGCTCGTTACTATGCAGTCTTTTGCGGTTTCGTTTTCTCGATGACGATGCTGGTGCTGTCCAATAACTTGTTGATGCTATACGCCTTTTGGGAAGGTGTAGGAACCTGCTCGTATTTGCTGATCGGATTCTGGTTCCGCAAGCCTAGTGCGGCTCGTGCGGCCACCAAAGCATTCCTGGTCAATCGCGTCGCGGACTGTGCATTCCTGATGGGGATTCTGTTGCTCGCTTACGCCATTGGGCATGTTGAGGGATCCGAGACGAGTTTCTTTGCGAGATTGAATTTCGATAACATTGTCAAAGCTGTACCGTTCTTAGCTGTCCAGTATCCCGAGTTGCTGACCTCGATTGGATTCATGCTAATGATTGGTGCGATTGGCAAATCGGCGCAGTTCCCGTTCCATGTTTGGTTGCCAGATGCGATGGAAGGCCCAACACCTGTTTCTGCGTTGATTCACGCGGCGACGATGGTAACGGCTGGCGTCTATTTGATGGCGAGGTTGTCTCCACTGCTCGAGCTGACGCCGGCCGTGTTGAGCACCGTCGCTTGGTTGGGGGGAATCACTGCGTTTATAGGGGCCTGGATGGCTCTCTATCAAAGCGATCTCAAGCGTGTGTTGGCCTATTCCACGGTGAGTCAACTTGGATATCTATTCATGGCTCTTGGCACTGGAGCCATCAAAGAACTGATGGTTGTAGCGGTTGTGGCTGCGATGTTCCACTTGGTAACCCACGCGTTCTTTAAGGCTCTTCTGTTCTTGTCTGCAGGCAACGTGATGCATGCGATGGGTGACGTGATCGATATGCGTCGGTTCGGTGGCCTTCGCAAAGTACTCCCCAAGACCAACATCTTGTTTTTGATCGGAGCGATGGCTTTAGCCGGAATGCCGCCGCTCGCGGGCTTCTTTAGCAAGGATGGGATTTTGGCAGTGCTGGCAGAGGCCAGTAAAGATGGAGAGTATGGAACTCAGTTTACCATTCTGCTTTGGATTGGTTTCGCAACAGCTTTCATGACCGCGGTTTACACTTCGCGAGCTTACTTCAGTACATTCCTCGGTGCGGAAAAACTACCTGAGGAGGCTGGCCATCACGCGCATGAAGCGACCAGCGTGATGTTGGCACCGATGGCGGTTCTTGCGGTGGGTGCGGTTTTGGCTGGGATGCTTCTCGGGCCAACCCATGGGATATCGAATTACTTGCAACTAACGCAGGAGCTCAGTGGTAGCCACTCAGAGCATCACGAGGAGGTGTGGGTTATGGTCTTTTCTGCGGTTTTGGCCATTGCAGGGATCGCGATGGGCTACATGTTGTCTAAGACGGGACCCAGCACAGCGACGACGGGGCCGTTGGTCGCGTTGGGAGATTTTGGACGCAACCGACTGTACATTGACTGGCTCTACAGTGTTTGCATTGTTGCACCGATGGAATGGGTGGCGAGTCTGATGGCTTGGTTTGACGACAACGTTATCGACAAGCTGGCAATGCAGTGTGCCTCCCTGCCGAGATTGTTTGGTTTGATCGGTCAGCGATTTCAAAACGGCAATGTACCCGGCTACACCTACATGACCGCGTTTGGAATTGCAGCCCTCGCTGTTTGGATCGCTACTCGATAAATTTCCCGAGAACCATGACTTTATTAATCCCACTTCTTATCCTTACCCCTCTTTTTGTTGGGCTTGGGATTTTTCTTGCCGGTAAAAAGGGCAATGCACTTGTTGGTACGGCGGTGTGCGCCGCTGGCTTGGTTTTGGTCATGAGCCTTTTATTGGTCTGGCAAATCTACTCGTCGGGCGACGTGCAAGAGATAGCCGGGGCGTCGATTGTGCCTCGATTGTCCTTTGCGCCGGATTGGTTGCAAGTGCATTTGCCCGTCTCGGTGGGGGGGCATGCGGTGCGATGGAAATTGCAATTCGGTGCGGATGGTATCGGGGCGTTGATGGTATTGCTCACCGGAATTGTGGGACTGGTCACCATGAGCCTTGCTACGATTCAGATCAAAGAGAGATTGCCACAGTATCTAGCTTTGATGCTCATTACCCAGTCGATGCTTTTGGGCGTTTTCTTGTCGATGGACTTGTTATCGTTTTATTTGTTTTTTGAAGCCGTTCTATTGCCTCTGGTATTGCTAATTAACGGTTGGGGAAAGCGAGCCGAATCGTTGAATGCATCTCGCAAATTTTTGCTTTATACCTTAGTCGGCAGCGTTCCGATGGTGCTGGGGCTAATCGGCTTGGCATTGAACTCCGCGACTCCCGAAAGGGACTCAACAGTTTCGCTGCAGACACTCTCAGCGATTGCAAGCAGCGGTCACCTCGCGGCAGTTAGGCCAGGAGCAATCGAGTCGGCCGCAGCGGTGAGTGTCATCGAGGCACGGGATCAATGGATTGTTTGGCTATTGCTTTTGGGGTTTGGGATCAAGCTAGCGATCCTTCCCTTGCACACATGGTTGCCGACGACGTATGCGGTCTCGCACCCCAACACTACCGCCTTCATCGCGTCGGTTGTCGCGAAGCTCGGTGTTTTCGGAATCATTCGAATCGTCATCCCGCTGGTACCGGTTGCCTTGAGTGCTTACGCTCAAATGCTTTTCGGAGCGCTGGGGGCATTAGCAATTGTTTACGGTGCGTTGGTGGCGTTATCCCAAACGGATCTTCGCAAGGTCTTGGCTTATAGTTCGATCAGTCACGTTGGGTTCATTACGTTGGGACTCATGTCGATGAACACCGAAGGACTGACAGGGGCTGCGATTCAGATGTTCAATCACGGAATCATTACCTGCGGCATGTTTTTGATGTTGGCGATGATTGAACAGCGTCGTGGCGAGCTTTCGCTCGCAGAGCAAGATCGCGGTTTGGCTGCCGTCTATCCCAAACTGGGAGTGATGATGGTTTTCTTTACTTTGGCTGGTGCAGGATTGCCTGGTCTAAACGGATTCGTCGGTGAAGTGTTGGCGATGACAGGCATGCTTCGAGTGTCCGGTTTGTTTACAGGAATAGCCGTACTCGGAACCGTACTTGGTGCCTGGTATGG
Organism: Pirellulales bacterium; assembly: GCA_038223525.1. Taxonomy (GTDB): domain Bacteria; phylum Planctomycetota; class Planctomycetia; order Pirellulales; family Pirellulaceae; genus JBKCUI01. The sequence continues at coordinate 1,990 of JBBRGW010000035.1, read as the reverse complement.
ATTGAGAATCGTTCAGCGCATCCTTTTTGGAAGCGATGGAGAGACAACTGGCAAAGTGTCCGTTGGATTGATTGGGGATTTAGGGGCTAAAGAGTATGTGCCATTGGTTGCGATGGCTGCCGTTTGTTTGTTTGTGGGGTTGAGACCTCAAGACACCATCAAGTTGATTGAAAAGGATATTGAACGCATTGCACGCGTATCTGAGCCGAGTGTTAAGGCAACGCATCCCGACATGGATGCACTCGTAGCGCAAGCCAAACCGTAAACCCCTTCATTCGCAACCGACCTATCAAGAGTCTGAACTTACCGTGGATACACTCGAAACAATTAAATCATCGCTGTCGCTTATGGTACCAGCGATCACATTGATCCTCGGCGGTTCCGTCGTGATGGCTGCGTCTTTGGTACTTAAACAGGGGCTACCGAGGGATATTCATGGACAGCGAACCGCAGTCGCTTCGGTGTCGATTGCAATACTCGCGTTTGCTGCGGTTCTGGGATTCATGCGAGTCTCCCCACCCGATCTTGGACAAGGTTTGTTTCGGTTCGATGGAATCGCATTGGCTTCGGAGCGACTCGCATTGTTAGGTGGTTTGATTTTAATTCTGATGTCATGGTCGACGGCCCCCAAGGCGAATCTCGGTGAGTACTATGGCTGCTTGCTCATCATCATAGGGGCGATACCCGTGGTTGGAGCATCGAATGACTTAGTCTCGTTGTTTTTGGGATTGGAGTTGATCAGTATCCCAACTTACATTTTGTTGGGAATCACCAAAGGAGACAACGCGGGTTCGGAAGCGACGATTAAATACTTTCTGTTGAGTGCGTTCGCATCCTGCTTCTTCTTGCTCGGCATTAGCTATTTGTACGGATTTGCAGGATCGACCAATTTGCAAGTGATTCAGGCCGGTTATGCGACAGGTGGTCGTCTCGTGTCGTTCGCTTTAGTGTTGGTGATGTGCGGGTTGGCTTTTCGTATCACGGCAGTGCCATTCCACTTTTACGCTCCGGATGTTTTCGAGGGTGCAAGTCTGACTCTAGCCGGCATAATGAGTTACTTGCCCAAGGTAGCAGGCTTTGTGGCATTGATCCGAGTACTGGGAACAGGCTTGGGGACCGAGGCGACAGAAATCGTGGTTCCTGTTTTATTTGTATGTTCAGCGATGACGATGTTGGTAGGTAACTTTATGGCATCCGCTCAAAGCAGTCTTCGCCGCATGTTGGCTTACTCGAGCGTAGCGCACACGGGCTACTTGTTGCTCGCATTGACTGCTTTACTGCGACAAAACGCTGAACCAAATGTATTGTTCTCGTATCTAGCAGCGTATGCGGCCATGACTCTTGGCTTTTTTGCATGTTTGGGAGAGATCGAAGCGGCGGGTGGCAAAACACATTTGATTGGCGATCTTTCGGGCATGTTTTATCGACGCCCGGCGGCATCGATAGGGATGACTGTTTGTTTGATCAGTTTGATCGGGTTGCCGTTGACCGCAGGCTTTTGGGCCAAGTTTTTGGTATTCATGGGAACGATCGCGGCAGGTACGAACGATCCATGGTCGATCGCAATGGCGGTATTGATGGCGTTCAATGCAGTGATAGCAGCGGGTTACTATTGGCGAGTACTTAGCAAGTTGTTTGAAAGAAGCGACGCCTTCGTTCCGTTGCGTGTGTTTCGCCCAAGTCTTTTCGTAGCGTACACGATCTGCGTCGTATTGACGTTGGTATGGTTCTTCGTGCCAGCGGTCATGTAGGGCATCGCCCGTGACGGACGCTGCTAGCGTCCGCTTTCTATCTCCCCAGATTTTCGGGGCGTGGGTAACCGCGCGAAAAGTAGCAGGCACATTTCATTTGCCGTCCACCGAGAATCTTGCTGCGATTTGGCACGACATAGGGAAATCGCACCCCGCTGTTCAAAGCTTACTAAAGCATAGTGAACGTCCCGACGGAATCGACCTTGCCAAAGGACCAGCGGGTGCTTGGAGGAAATCCC
>JBBRGW010000034.1:0-15897 GCA_038223525.1 Pirellulales bacterium | reverse complement strand
GGCAGTGTGGTTTGCAAGCGTCGTCAGACGGTACGGCGAGCGGCTGTCTCGATTAGCCACAAAGCATAACAATCCCCAGGGCAAGCCTGGGGTATTTCGAATCCCGCCCGCCTTGTGCGGCAGTTCGTTCAGGTTTTTAGGCTACACGGCACGACTAGCGACAGCCCGAGTTATAATCGACTCCCACCTTGAATTTGCTTTTAAGTAACGTTGTCTTTACATTGAATACATTAGTTCGGGCCCAAAAATTGTTTTTTAGGAAAAACTGGCAATGCGTCGACGAAAGTTCATCGGAAACATAGCTTTGGGTACCGTTGCGGCCACCGAATGGACACGGCATGATTCACTAGCCCGGCAACCGCAACAGGCCGATGCAAATCCTATCGAGCCTAATCCAAATAAAGAGGCTCTAGCCGACGAAGGGATCTTTGCCTACATCGAGCGTCAAACGGGCAAGTTGGATCGGGATCTTTACTTCAAGATCCTTGGAAATGCAAACGCGTTCAAAGAGGGGGACGAGATTGTGGGTGTGGCGGCTGCCGACGATGTAGCTCGATCAAACGCTCGGAGTCTATTGGCAAACACGCTCCTCTCCGAAATCGACGCCAATCCACCGCTCAACGATAAACTCTACGCATTGATCCGCAGTACGACTTCGAGCATCGGAACCGATAGGGGTAGCAGTGCGAATCTATCCAGCATGACTTTCGGCCAGCTGAAAACGTGGCTGCTCGCATCGAGCGAAGCGGAGATCCATGCGATCAAAGGATTTTTTTCCAGTGATTGTATCGCATGTGTTGTGAAACTGATGTCCAACGAGGAACTGATTGCCATCGGCTCTAAAGTTTTTAATCCGCTCCCTCGCAGTCGCATCGGAGCAAAAGGTTATCTCGGAGCAAGACTTCAACCTAACTCGCCAACCGACAACGTCGACGACATTCGATGGCAAGTCTTCGATGGTTTTTCGTATGCAGTTGGCGATGTGCTACTCGGAAACAACCCTGTCTCAAGCGACATCGAATCGGTCGCCGCTATTGAGCGCACGTTGCAAGAAGTGCTCAAGACTTTTGAAATTGCAGACGCGATGCCGCATTGCGTCTTGGCGCACATTGATGTTCAGGCGGCCGTCGAGGAGAAGTACCCAGGTTCCACCGAGCTATGGTTTCAAAGCATTGCTGGGAACGACACGGCGAATAAAACTTTCGATATCGATGTCGACAAAATGATCCGCCATACCAAATCGCAAGCGCGCGGAGACTATGGACTCTATTTTGAGACGGGTCAGGGTGCGGACTTTACGAATGGGCATAGTCATGGCTTTGACATGCTCATCCATGAGTCTCGCAAGTACGGTTTGGCTCGTGCGCTGACGCAGATTTTGAGGCAGGAAAGGATCGATCAAGGTCTGTCACCCGACGCCTGGGTACATGTCAATGATGTTGCCGGCTTCATAGGACCGGAAGTGTTTCGAAGCAAAGAGCAACTAGTCCGATGCTGCTTGGAAGACATCGTCATGGGCAAGCTGCACGGCTTGACGATTGGACTCGATGTTTGTTCTACACTTCACATGGATGTTTCGCTGGACGATCTCGATTGGTGCTTGGAACAGGTTGCCCCCGCAAATCCCGCCTACCTGATGGCTCTGCCAACCAAGATAGATCCCATGCTCGGGTATTTGACCACCGGATTTCAAGATCATGTGCGACTGCGAGAAAAGTTTAACCTTCGAGTCAACGATCGCATGTGGGAGTTTTTCAAAACGTTAGAAGTGATCGATCAAGACGGCAAACCGACCAAACACTTCGGCAATCCCAAATGGGTCTATCTGCAATACCAACGCCGGAAAGGGGACACTCGTGACGATGGAGAAATCCTAAGCGAGGGAGCCAAACATCTAGAGGAAATTCGCGCCCGAGGAGTGTTTGTCGCAGAGGGGTTCGGTCGCAAGCCTTCAGAACTAACCGAGAAACTGGCAAACGACATTCATACAATCTATTCGGATGCAAAGAAATGCATTTGGCGAGAATGGGATGAAACATTCGTCAATCAACTCCCCAACGTCGTCCGTATTCGTACGCGTTCACCAGATCGCAATGACTATATACTACATCCTGTTTCAGGCGAACGGCTATCGGACGAGTCGAGGGATAAGTTGCTAACGCTGCGAAAGGAAATTAGCGAGTCGTACGATTGCCTATTGGTAGTTTCGGAAGGACTCAATGCACTCGGGGCCATGGATGACGGACAATTGTTGCCATTGGTGAATGGAATTCGAAAAGGGTTGAGCGAAAAGGGACTTCTCGTTGCGCCGCAACTCATGGTGGTCAACTCAGGTCGAGTGCGAGCAGGCTATCGCATGGGCGAGTTGCTCTACAAGGGGTGTACGTCCAAACGAACCATTATTCACATCATTGGGGAAAGGCCGGGCAGCGGTCACCACACTTTGTCCGTCTACATCACCACAGCCGAAGGTTCCGCCTGGAGTATTGAGGATCAAGTAGACCACAACATTACCAAGGTCGTGTCCGGGATTGCTGTCACCGCACTGAAGCCCGAGTTGGCCTCCGCGGAGTGTGTCAAGCTCATCGCTTGATGCATACACAAACTCAACGTCGCAAAGCGGCTGGGAAACATGGGCAGCTCCCAAGGGCATAGGAGGCAAGGTCGATCACAACAAGACTTCAACCGTGGACGCCAAGACGGTTGATCAAGCGACGTTCGATATTTCGGTAAAGAATCCCAATGGTCGCTAGGAGGTGACGCACCGCAGTCCGCGGGAGATCATAGAAGAGATCGCCGCGTTGGATGCCGAGAGCGCGAAAGTAATGGAGAAAATTAAGTGGCTGCTATGAATGAAAAACCAGAAGGCAATGGGAGTGATGGGAAGAATAGGAATAGTGGAAATCATAAATCCCATGCTTCCCATTTCTCAAATCAATCGCCCAATCAACGTCCGATCATCCCGCCACGTGGCGACTATCAAACACTGTTATCCTTCCAGAAAGCAGAAGCTGTATACGACATCACCTTTCGTTTTGCCCACAAGTATCTCGGCAGAGGTGATTGCACCGTCGATCAAATGATTCAGTCCGCTCGGTCGTGTAAACAAAATATCTTGGAAGGGAGCAAAGCGGCAACGACCTCCAAAGCAACCGAACTGCTTGCGTCATGATTTAATCAAGATACTCACCCGAAAAATCTCCTCAATCGATAAAGCTCCATGCGATAAACTTCGGCGAAGCCCGACGACCATCGAAAACGAGAGTTGCGAGCATTCAGGATCGTCCAGTCCTTGTTCGAATCCAAAGGTTTGCATGGGGTCGCTGGTTGCGTTGGAGTCGGTGGCGTGCTCGTCAATGGTGGAGTAGTAGCAACTGGTGGTGTTGTTATCGTAGGGCTCGTCGGTACTGCTGTCTGGTTTGGTACCGCTGCCGGATTTCCTAAGCTGGTGGGCGCACTGACTGTCTTTGCAGCCGCATAGAGGGAGAGGATCGCGTCCACGTCGTCGTGATCCAGCGTTGTGAAATATTCGTTAGGCGAAACACTTGGGGCAAGCACAGCCGAACTATGTCCGCTATGTTCCAGTCCTAAGGAATGGCCGATTTCATGAACAGCGACCCGTACTAAATCGAACGCCGCCGCACCTTTGCCGTTTCCAATTTCCCAGTTTTCAGAGCTGTCAAACTGGATATCCCCCGCGATACGAGAGGGATTTACGTCGGCAGGGAAATATGCCTGAGCAAGAGTTCCACCCGAGCCATCGATGTTCGCAAAGGAGATATCCAGTTGCTTTGCCAAGCCAGGAGTTTTTGATTCGGTAAAGTGGACACTTGCAACGTTGCTCCATGCTTCTAGAGCTGTCTTTATGGCTGCAGAGACTTCGGACTTGCTCATTCCAGCAGGAGTATTTGCGATATAGTACGTTAGATTCGCATCCCCTGTGCCCGGTCCGTCCCAGCCTTGGCTGGCCACCGCCATGCAACGCCGCTGGTCGAGCGTTTCGAAACACCGGTTTCGCTTTGTTGATTTTCGTGGATTCACATTTCACCGTTTCGCAATGGGTTCAAGAATGGACTATCGATGACTTCGGGCAAACAATCGTCCATGGTCGCGATGAGATCCGGTATTCGATCCAGATCTTCGTTTCGAATGGCCGTCCGATAGAGCAATAGGACGGTGCGGGCAAGAAATGTCTCGGCCGAGAAGAAAATAATTCGGGCTTTTTTGTAGCTCGATATCGATTTGGGAAAAAATCGGCAGCTTGAGGCGATCGAGAATGGCACAATCGATCGACCGCCTCAAGCTAGCCAAACCCTCCTGGGGTATTTCTTTGGCAATGAGATAACTCACTACTGGTTTCGGTTATATCGTCTGTCCTAAGCCTCCTCAGCCTAAAATCCGAAAGAAAGCGAAAACACTACCTAGTCCGCAAACTTCGCCTCTTTTGTTAAGGCTGCGATGGTTCGTCTGCCGAACCGATGGAGAGACGAAGCTAACTTGATATACTCGCGATCATTCGCTAAAAGCAATGGTTCGATCAAGATGTTCGACGGAATTGATAGCAAACTGTGCATTACGCAAACGGAGGCAATGGACTGCCGTGCTTTTTAGAAAAAGAAGTTCACCGAATCCGATTTTCCAAACCTCCATCGGACCATCCGTTGTGTTGGGGATGGGAGCTTGCGTCCTTTTCTACGGGTTAATCTTTGCCGGTCCGTTGAATTTTGCTTTATTGCGGCGTTACTGTCTCTGTCATCCGGTTGCCATCGCCACCGCAGGGCTATTCTTTGTCGCAATCGTTGCGCTTGGAAAGAAGTGGCTAGGGTGTTTGTCTCAACAGCGATTCAGTCGTCGATCGAGTCTGGCTCTCGAGGATATCTCGACAACGCATGCGGATTCGCAAGGCTTAGAATCTGGTGATCAAAAATCTCAGTTTTTTGAGACGCTTTGGAGATCGCAATCCGCAGCGGTATATGAAAGCTGGCTTGGGCAGCGCGTTACCGCCATTTTGCATCGTCAGCTAAAGCGCAAGAACACCAAGCATCTCGACCAGGATGTGCATGAACTTGCAGAACGGGATGCGGACCAGCAGCATGATAGCTATGGCCTTATTCGAATCGTCACTTGGGCAATGCCCATGCTCGGATTTCTCGGAACCGTGTTGGGGATCTCGGATACGCTCGGTCAAATGGATGCGCAGGCACTATCGAGCGGTTCGCAAGACGCGATGAATAGCTTGACCGCTGGTTTGTACGTCGCTTTTGATACCACGGCGATCGGTTTGGTTCTTACAATGGTTGCGATGTTTGTGCAGTTTGGTGTCAATCGTGCTGAACTTGCGCTTCTTTCCTACATCGACGGCAGGGTCTCTGAGACCATGCAGCTTTGCTTAACGGAACAAGAGAAACAGCATGACACAAGCCATGTCGAGTCTGCATTGCAGCAGATCACCCAAGAACTAATGAAATCGGTGCAACAAATTGTTCAAACTCAAAGCGAACTTTGGCAACAGACAATTTCTGCTGCCCATAGCCATTGGCAGAACTTGACGGCTACCTCCTCCGAGATGGTTCAACGGTCGATGTCCGGTGCGATCGAATCCGCGTTATCCAAACACAATGATTCGCTCAGTCTGCACACGGAACAGTTGGCGAAAGTACAGGCCGAAGGAGCGGTGCTGATCGATTCCCGATGGCATCAATGGCAAACGACGCTGTCCGAGCAAGCTAGAGCAGTGCATCAGCAGCAACGCGAGATGAAGGAACAGACCGAATTGCTGAATCTGCTCATCGAAAAGCATGACGCGGTGCGTTCGATGGAAATGCCACTGCAGGCAACCCTCGAAAGATTAACCGATGTCGACCGATTTCATGACGCCGCAATTTGTTTGACCGAAGCGGTGGCGGTCTTGGGGACGCAGATGGAACGATATGGCTACCTAGGTCGCCAACCGGTACGACGCAGAGCGGCGGAACCCGATTCTACGGCAACAGAGTCTAACATCGACGATGTGCCGTCCGTCCTGCCCTTGAAGAGGCGGGCAGGATGAGTCGTAGCAAACGACGTGGAGACAACACAGCGCCAGCATTGTTCCCTTTCCTTGCCGTACTGCTTTGTACCATTGGAGCGCTCGTCCTGATCCTTGTGCTCACGGTTGCAAATTCGCACGCTTCCGCGAAACGGGAGGCGGAAGATGCAATGACGGAGGTCAAGGACACCGTCGACTTGATGCAAGTGGTCTCCGAAGAACTCGAAGCGCAACGCGAGGACTTGAAGGCAAAGGTAGAACGTCGGCGCAGGGACTTGGCAGATATCGAAGACCATATCGACCGTCTTAAGCAGACACTCGATCAGCTCGTGGACAAAATCGAAAGGGTCCAGTCTCAAGCTTCCAATACAGAGCAAGAGAGCTCTGTAAAAGCGATTGCGGTCAAAAGGCTAAAAGAGGAGATTGACCAAAAGAAGAAAGAGCTTCTCGAGGAAATCGAGAAGCAGAAAAAACGCAAACCAGCTTTCGCGGTGATCCCATATGTTGGTCCGAACGGCACCTCGCGGCGCCCGGTCTATCTGGAATGCACCAAAGACGGTGTGGTGATTCAGCCGGAAGGACTGCTCATTTCATTGAGCGACTTGAAGCCACCGCTCGGGCCCGGCAATCCACTCGATGCAGCGCTGCGAGTGCTGCGACTAACATATCAACAAAAAGATGTGACTTTCGGCATCCATCAGCCCCCTTATCCATTGCTTATTGTACGACCTGATGGGATCCAAACCTACGCGCTGGCTCGTGAGGCGATGAGCGGCTGGGACGACCAGTTTGGTTATGAACTAGTCGATAACGAGATGGAACTGAAGTTTCCTCCCAGTCCCGCCGGACTCAAGGAGCAACTAACCAGCACTGTGGAAATGGCAAAACGGCGTCAACAAGCATTGATCGCGTCTACGCCGCGACGTGTTGCACGAGGAGATCGAGACGACAACTGGGACGCTATCGACGCATCAAACACCACCCGACAAAGCGACGGCGGGAACCCTTCAAATAACGCCGCATCGTCTATCCCCCTAGGGACTAGTTCGCAAAGTGAGTGGCAACTCGTACAGGGTATGGCGAACTCGCAAGTCTCGAGTGTTATCCAACGCAATGGCGCCAACGGATCGGCGCAAACCGGCATTGCGGACAACTCCCCCACCGCTGGCCAGCCATTCCAAGCGGTCAACGCAAACGCTTTTGCAATTGGAGGCGCGGATCTTTCTGGGCAATTCGTAGCAGGTGGTGGTTCGCCACAGCAACCTGGTTCGGCACCGTTGGGATCCCCGCAACCTATCTCGCCGCAACCGTATGCAGTTGGAGCAAACAACGCAGTTGGAGTAAGTAACGGTGAGGAAACGGGTAGCGGGGATGCAAGCCAAAGACAAGCCGCCTCTGAGATAACACAAGGAACGCTCCAAACGCAAAACAGTCCTGGCACTTTCGCAGGCAGTAGCCAAGCGGGCGCGAGTCAAACAGGCGGCAGCGATACTGGTGCTAGCGTCAATGCGGGCAGCAACGCTCCACCTCCACCCGGAGCCAACGCCTTCTCATCTGGAACGGCAACGGCTGGCGGTGCAAGCAGCATATCCGCCTCAGGCACGCAGGCTCAATCGCAAACCGACCCGTCTGCCACACCAAACCTTTCCCTTTCCATGAACCAAAAAGCCGATAGCCAATCCGCCAAGGCCAAACATGTGCGGCCGGAAGGAGACCTCAAGCCGATTTCAGTGAGCGCTGGTCACGGCTGGGCTGCTTCGCGAGCAGAGGGGCGAGCCACTCCAGTCACTCGTTCGATAGTGATGATAGCCCTAAAGGACCGATGGCTTTTGCGTTCCGATGAAGATCCTAGCAAGTTCGAATTGAATGTAACGATGGAAGGTGGTCCTCAACAGGCTGGCAACGAGTTAGCAACGGCAATGCGGAAGCGGGTCGACTCGTGGGGACTTTCCGTCCCCGGTGGCTATTGGTCGCCAACGTTGACAATCGAAGCGGCAAACGACTCACAACAAAGCGTTGCCCGATTGGAGCGACTGCTCGAAGGCAGTGGTGTTGAAATCAAAGTGGTTCCCCTGACTCTCCCTAAACGTCGCTAGGATTCCAACCAATGAGCAAGCGACGAAATGACGAATCAGCAATCGGAGAAGACGCTTTTCTCGATACGATCGCGAATCTTGTTGGTATTTTGATCATCCTAGTCGTGATCGTCGGTTCTCGAAGTCATGCCACGGCAAAAATTGCAGTAGAAAACGAACTCAAGCAAAAGGTTGACCTGTTGGATTCCCCAACTGCGAAAACCAGAAATCTAGATCAAGACCTGGAAAAGCAGGCCCAAGAACTGCACCAATATGATCTTGAGGTCGTCTATCGAGACGCAGAACGCATGGCGATCATGGATAGGGTTACTATCGCGGAAAGGCTCGTCGAGGAGGAACTCCAAAACGTGGACGATACGGTTAAGGATCGGATTGAAGCGGAACAAGAGATGAGCGAGCTGGAAAAACAACTTGCGAACTTGCTGCGTCAATCCGGCGACCTCCAAAACATCGAGCAAAATACCGCAGTGCTACAGCATTTGCCTACCCCGATGGCCAAGACCGTGTTCGGTCGAGAATTGCACGTCATGATGCGAGGCAATAAAGTTGCGGTGATACCTTGGGACCGATTGGTTGAAACACTTAAAGTCGAGGCTAGGCGTTCAGCCGAACGCAACTCGCAAAAGGACCGCTTTGTCAATCAACTTGGTCCCATTGATGGGTTCTTGATGACCTATGGACTTAAAAGTCAGAGCGGCGTCATGTCCAATGGCACTACCGCGAGACTCGCGCGAACTATCGAACTTGAAAAATTTGAATTGGAACCGACAGCCGAGGTACAGCATGAAACGGTTTCCCAGACGCTGAATGCTAGCGGGCGATTGCGTCTGGAACTGGCAACGTGCACCACGCAGCATACGACGGTTACGGTTTGGGTCTATCCCGATAGCTTTAACGAATTCCGGGTCCTCAAAGAGCGATTGTTTGCCGAAGGATTCTTATGCGCTGCTAGACCGTTGCCGTTCCAAGTTCGCATAGGCGCGTCACCACGCGGTTCGGCTAGTACAGCTCAATAAACTTCAAACGAATTCCTTAGATCGAATGCGGTTCGCTGTCGGGCACGTCTCGCTCGCTTTGGTAGGGTCGGTATCCCATCATTTTGATGTTCCAAGGACCTGCAACCTCATAGTCGATCCCTCGCCAAACAAAGCGATTCATGAATAGGCAACTCAGAAGCGCCCACGTGTAGGTCCATTGGGTCAACCAAGCTACCCAAAGCAGGCTGGGCCAACTCGGCCTGCCAGGCCACTCGATCGATTCGCCGCGATCGTTAGCAATATCGAGGATCGCCCGCTCTATCCATGGCAGCATGCTCGTTAAGCATACATGGTATGCAACGAGCGACAAAAAAACTGCTCCAGCCCCTTGCATGTCTCCTTGGATCGCAAGAGCCATGCAAGTCAAGATAGCCCATAGGATCAAGGTTGAAGACGTGATGGCATGACCAACAACAAGAGACCAGAAAGGGTGATACAGCCGTGCCGAGAGCAATTGGCGTTTTACCCAACCATAGAAAGAGACGAACGTACAGTCTTCGCGATTGATCATCATCAGCGAGGGAACGAAGACAACCCTTTGGCCAATGATGGACAAAGCCTGTCGAACCATCGTGTCTTCGGCGTATGCAAGACGCCAACGATCTAGAATACCGGCTCGTCGTAGGGAGTCGAGTTTGATGGCCAATGTGCCGCCCCAAGCAATTTCATACCAGTACATTTGCACAATCGCTGCAGCATTCCAAACGTAGCGAACCAAGGAACCGCGACTAGCATGCGTGGGCATATACCACCGATTTCCCGTTGCCGCCCCCACATGCTCAGGCGAAAGCGCTGTTACCAATTCGCGAAGCCAATTCGAATGCGGAATGGTATCCGCATCTAGCATCGCTAAAACTTTTACTGAACTTGATAAATCATCTATGGCTTGGACAAGGCACGAACATTTGAGACTACAGGTCGTCGAGGGCGATTCCAAGATACCAATGCGTACGTGCTCGAAAGCAGTCCCTCGCTCGTTATTTACCTCATGTGGCGTTGCTTCCAGAGCATTCTTGAGGATCGCCATTGCCGGATCATTCGGATGGTCCACCATAAATTGAATTTGGTAGTTTGGATAGTCTTGCGAAAGCAACCCTTGAATACACCGCGATAAGAATGGATCGCCCCCCCGAAGACACAATACGACCACGGCTTGAGGGCATAACTTGTCTTCAAGCAATGGCTGTTTCCCTTTTCGCAAACGGGACACAAATCCCAAGACCAGGTAAAGTTGAATCAGTACCGATGCTATTCCTATTCCGAAGAGTGCGAAAAGGTTCGAGCTCATAGGTCGTCGATCTTTGATGTCATCCTACTGGTATCCGTCCTCTAAGTGCAGTTTACCCTAAAACACTCTCCTGATTCGTCTCAACTGGTGAGTCAAACGACAATGCGCTCGAGATGGGGAAAAGCTGTTCGACCGCGTGTTGCTCTTTTGAGCCGATCGGATCAGAAACCAATTTCCAGAAATCCAGTGAGCTCAACCGCAAAAGCGAGTCTGCATCAACATGTAAGCCAGGCGAACAAATCAAAGAAGCGTCCGGCATCAATCCGAGAGTCCATTGGCCACCGCCCGGTCCTACCAAATCGATGGCGAGTCTGTTTTCGGCACCGGCCTGAAGTAGATCGTCTACAGCCTGAAAATCGCGGAAATAGTCCGCCGCATTCCACTCGACGACCGGAGCCTCAATACGACGTTTTCCCCAACGATCCGCTTCGCCGTAACGAATGTAAATATGCAACATCTTTTCATCCAGAGCAGGGCATGGCATGTCGCCAGCAAAGCGTTTGAGATTGGTGCAATCGAACGTGGGGTCCGTGCTCTCATAGTTATTGTACATTGCCAATCCGGGCAGCGAGGCAGCCTCTAACTCGTTGTAGGTCGCGGGATCAATCGGACCGTAGCCGATATACTCTACCCCTGTTGAGTTAAAGAAACTGTAGCCTGCATCGATCAACTGCCGTGCAGTCAAACATTTGTCGGGTGCTAAATTGAAAGTATGGCCATGTGATTTTGGATTGAGGAAGAGATGGGTCATCACTTTGGATACCCAGTCTACAGGGATAACGTTGCGTCGTTCATCTCCTTGCAATGGCAATCGCAACCTGGTCAATCGCACGCCGTCAGGCCCGATCGGTTGGCGCGGGGTTAGCAACGCCATCAAGCGGAGATAGAGATAGATCCCATGGTATGTGTTGGTATAACCTGTCTCAGAGTCCCCTGAGATGACCGCTGGTCGATAGACCGTCAGTTCATCGAGGAAGTCGGCTCCGCGTACCAGCAATTCAGCTTTCAGTTTGCTTTCTTCGTAGTCGTTGCGAAATTCTTGCCCGCAATCGACTTCGGTCTCTAGAATCTTGCCTTCCCGCAAACCACAAACATAGGCTGTTGAGACGTAATGCAGCTTTCGCAAACCGGTTGCTTGGCAAAGCTCGAGCATATGCTCGGTGCCGCCGTAATTGGTGTGCCACGGTTCGCCGGTTCCGTCTGCATGGAATGTGAGTGAGGCTGCGCTATGCATGATAGAGGTGCAGTGCTTTGCGACCCAACGTTTATCTTTTGGGCTGATTCCAAGGCATGGCTTGCGAATATCACCTTCAATCAATACAGGCCGAGGTAGCGTTTTGCCGGATTGCCGCTCCCAGTATTGCAAGATCGCTTCGACTCGTTCGAAAGCCGAATCACGTTTCGATCCGCGAACCAAAAGAGCTAATTTTTGACCGCTCTCAAGAAGATCTCGCATCAAATAGCGACCGAGCAATCCGGTCGAGCCAGTTAATAACAGATAGCCAGTCAATTTCCACCCTCAATCCGCAGCCCCAGCCTCTGTTGTGAACAGCAAGCAAAGTGCGTTGCGTTTCCAAGTGCGACTAGCGCCCGCAGCCCAGAAAACAAGTGCAATGCACGGAACGCCCCAAGATGGTAATCGGATTTCCTATTAATGGGACCGACCTTTAGACTTCTTTTTGACTTTACGGCAAAAATCCTTTCACCTTACGGTTAATCCTAACGCTTGGGGACTCTTGGTATTTTGCGGTATCGGACGTGAATGCCGAATCGTATAAACGCGTCCCTAGTTGGCTTTCTAAACATTAGCAAATCAACTGGACGAACAAAGGGCCAGAAAGCGTCGGACGTGTTCGACTAAGGGTAGAATCTGCTTCTTGCGTTTGGTATTTAACTCCAGCGAAGAGCCTCTGCATTCGTTGCTTAATCCTTCTTGTACAAACTATGTGTGGAAGATTCACGTTGAAGACGCCCGTTGCCGACTGGCTAGCGGACTTATTCCCGACTTGGCTGAAGGTAACGGAACTTGGTTCGGCCTTTGGTTCGACGTTGGAGTCAGGCACCGGTGAGTTGGCACGGGCTCGATACAACATTGCACCGTCCCAACAGATTGTTGTTGCGTATTGCAGTGAACTAGGCGTTCCGATGTTTGCGAGTATGCGGTGGGGGTTGGTTCCTGTGTGGGCTGATTCGCTTTCTGCAGGTTACAACATGATCAATGCTCGATCGGAATCTCTAGCGGAGAAGCCGAGTTTCCGGCAGTCACTGATTAGCAAGCGTTGTGTAGTATTCGCGGACGGATACTACGAATGGAAGAAAGTATCGCAAAAAAACAAAGAGCCCTACTGGATCCACACCGCTGGCGAGCGTGTCTTCGCGATGGCGGGATTATGGGCAGAGAACAAAAAAATTCAATGCGGGCAGGGGGCGCCCATTCGGTCGGCAGCGATCATCACCACGGCATCCAACGCGGATGTGATCGACGTTCACGATCGCATGCCAGCCATTTTGTTTGAGGAAGAGCACATTGCATTCTGGTTGGATCCGTCGTTGAACAACGATGCAAGTATACATTGCTTGCATAATCAATTGCAGCCGAGTCCACTTGGGGCATTGAGTCTGAGACGCGTCTCGACGCTGGTCAACAGTCCGTCCAATGACAGGGCAGAACTGCTCAGCGAGGCCTAATCTGAAGCGATCGCCCCGACTCAAGCCAGGTGCCTGGCAATCTAGGTGCCTGGCACCTAGATTGACGGGACTGCGACGGTTCGCTATTTTAATGGCCATAGGAGACTTGATATGCCCAGAACACCGCGTGCTGAACAGTTTGACCCGAACCAGGTCTGTATAGTCCATTTAGTTCAACGTTGCGTCAGAAAGTCCTACTTGACCGGTTTCGATGAAACGACCGGAAAAGACTACTCCCATCGCCGCGAATGGATCCGTGCCCGAATGGAACGACTGGCTTCCGTCTTTGGAATCGATGTCTTGACCTACGCGATTCTGTCGAATCACTTGCACATCGTTGCTCGAACCAGACCCGATGTCGTGCAGGAATGGTCCGATATGGAAGTCGCCCTGCGATGGTTGCGTATCTTCCCAGGTAAACGTATAGATGAACATCTCGCCGACCCAACCACCAACGCAGTGGATACACTAGCCAACAATACCGAGCGGATTAAGTTAATTCGTGTGCGTTTGTCTGATCCGTCTTGGTTTATGAAAACCCTCTGTGAACCCATCGCGCGACTAGCAAATTTCCAAGACAAAGTCACCGGCCATTTCTGGGAAGGTCGCTTTAAAGCACAAGCCATCACCGACGAAGCGGGCTTGCTCGCTTGCAGTATGTACGTAGATTTGAATCCCATCCGCGCTGCCTTGGCAGCGACCCCAGACGAGGCAATTCATACGTCCGCTTACGATCGCATCAGCGCCATCAAGGGAGGCACAATTCAATCTGCCGCTGTTGATTTGGTTGCCATCGACACCGAAGAAGCAGGCAAAACTCTTCGAAATTCCACTCCCGATCAGCTTCGCAAAATGAAAGCCGATACCAAAAAAAAACGCGGATCGACGATTCCTCGCGATGCATGGCTCTCGCCGCTAACTCTGAACGAACGCAGCAAGCCAGGCGCACAAGCCAGCCGCAGCGGAGTGCGAGCCAGCGACAAAGGGTTCCTTTGGATGAACTTGACCGACTACCTAAAGTTGCTCCTTTGGACCAGTCGACATCGTTTTGGAAGCCTCGACAACCCGATCCTTCCGAAAGATTTAGAATCGATCCTGAAAAAAATCGGCATCGACGGAAAGATGTGGTGCGACTTAGTCTGGAATTTCAAAAAGTACTTCGGCCGCGGCAGCGCCGCTGGCTCGCCAACCAGCCTCAAGGAATCGGCTCGATCTCGCAGTCGCAAATTTGCACCAGGACAAAATGCCGTTGCTGGTTGCTTTATCACTCTAAGCCCCAAGCCCAATTAAGACTGCATCGGCCCACTGCAAAGCATCCCTTTTGCAAAGTATCATAGTGAAGCAAACGCTTACCCACCCTCGAAACCTGCTATCACACGAGAGTTCCATTCATGCCATCGCTGGATTTTCGCAAAGCATCCTTTTGTACACCGCTTCTTATTTTGCTTTCCACTCTGGCAATCGCTCAGGACCAGGATCAGAATCAGAATCGCTATCTGATCGTGCATGCCGATGACGCGGGGATGTCCCACTCCGTAAACTTGGCCACGCAAGCTGGGCTTGAAAACGGAATCGTGACCTCCGCGAGTATCATGGTCCCTTGCCCTTGGTTTAAGGAGTTCGCGGCTTACGCCAAAGCGCATCCTCAATTCGACTACGGCATCCACTTGACGTTAAACTCCGAATGGGATGTCTATCGCTGGGGACCCGTTGCGTCTCGCGATCGAGTCTCCAGCTTGGTCGACCCGACTGGCTGCCTCTGGGACAATGTTGGCCAAGTTGCCGTGCACGCAAAGGCCGACGAAGTCAAGATCGAACTCAAAGCCCAGATCGATAGAGCGATCGAATTCGGCGTCCCACTTAGCCATCTCGATACACACATGGGGGCTGTGCTTTGCCGCCCGGATCTCGTCGATGTGTATGTCGACTTAGCGGTCGAATACAATCTGCCCGTTTTGTTTTTTAAACGAATGCCACCAGGAATGGCGAAAGAATATGTAGCCCTCGCAGCGCAATTCGAAAAATCAGTCTTGAAACTAAAGGAGCGCAAGTTGCCCCTGCTCGACAGCTTGCTTCAGTTCTACAGTGGAAACATTCCTGAGCAACGCAAGAAGCTTTACTATGATGAACTTGCAAAGATTGGCCCAGGCGTAACACAAATGATCATCCATTGCGGTTTCGACAACGAAGAGTTGCGAGCCATCTCCGACAGCTCTGGGCGACGCGACCAAGATCGAGTGATTTTCACCGATCCTGCCATGCGAACCTTCCTAAAAGAGCAACAGATCAAACCTATCACGTGGAAACAATTCCGAGATCAATTAACCGATAAGTGACGATTCGATGTATTGCCGATCGAAGATCGCGCACAACCGATCGAAGATCGCGCACGCCCCGACGCAAACTTCTTTTCAGCCGCGAGCCCTAACATGCAGCTTACATTGAATCGACCGCCGCTGCGCGGGTCAAACATTTTGGCGATTGTGATTGCGTTGATCACGACAGCGGTCGCGGACGATCATTCGCAATTGCTCGTTTTCCTCGATGAAGCTGGCCACGAACGGCCTGTCAAAACACCAACCGATTGGGCTGAACGTGTCTTGCAGATTCGAACCAACATGCAACTCGTCATGGGGCCACTTCCGGACGCATCACGCCGTGTTTCGCTCGAGGTGACGACGGTTTCCGAGGAATCACTTACCAAGTATTGTCGCAAAAAAATCTACTTTACCCCAGAGCCAAACGACCGTGTGCCTGCAT
>JBBRGW010000033.1:0-15983 GCA_038223525.1 Pirellulales bacterium | reverse complement strand
TCGTCTTTTGCGTGTGCTGCAAGAAAGCAAAATCCAGCCAGTCGGTTCGGAGCGTGTGTACGACATCGACGTTCGCGTAATCAGCGCCACACATCAGGACCTCGATCAATCGATCGCCGACAAGATTTTCAGACAAGATCTGTACTACCGACTCAAAGGAATCGAGCTGTCTATTCCACCGTTGAGACATCGTCCTGAAGATATCCTTTTGCTTGTTCGCGGTTTTTTGGGCGAAGGATTTCATCTAGCCAGCGACGCGATTCAAGCGATTCTAAGCAGTAATTGGCCAGGCAACGTTCGCGAATTAAAGCATCGTGTTCAAGCTGCAGCGGCGATGTCTGATTCCAACACGCTCACCAGCGCGGATCTAGGGCTGAGTCCTTCCTCTCCTCGCTTAGAACAATGCGAATTCACTGAGTACTTGGATTTGCCACTACACGAAGCAAAGTCGCTCCTTGTCGAAAAGTTTGAGAGGGCATCGATCGCGCACGCATTAAGCATTGAATCAAACAACATCAGCGCAGCGGCTCGGAGGCTTGGAGTGCATCGGCAGAGCCTGCAGCAGAAGATAAAACAATTGGAATCCGACGAGCGGTGAGAGGCATGGCGCTACTAGCATCGAGAGCCCAAGCTGTGTTGCACGCGTTAAAAAACAGGAGTTAGAGAAGACCAAATAATCGATTCCCTAACTGCTTTACTTAAAACAAACTTGTTCCTGGAACTGATTTGCTTCCCGTTCTCTGCCGATAGATTCGCGAAGCGTTCTTTATCGCGAGCAGACTCAATGGCGGTTGGATGTGCTGGCAAAGTTCTTTTCCAAAACTATCCTTGGAGCGAAATGATCACAACCGCGCAGCCCCATTCGGTTATCGATTTTAAAAGCAAATCAAAGCAAGCTGATCCAAATGAAAAATCAACGGGTCCGACCGAGCACGTTTTGAAAATTGTCCAGCAACTTTCAGGCGCCATGCATACGGCCATCAATGAAATCCGCGAGATCAATGAAAATGCGAAATTGCTGTCGTTAAATGCCCGTATCGAAGCGGCTAGAGCCGGTTCAAGTGGAGCTGCGTTCGGCGTCGTAGCCCAAGAGATGCAGGGTTTGTCCAACAAGACGGCAAATGTTGCAGACCAAATGGCAAATAGAACCCAAGAGTCTATCACCAACTTGGTAGGAATCATCGGCGGCAATGTTCGCGGTACTCGACTTACCGACATCGCTCTGAACAGTGTCGATCTCATCGATCGGAATTTGTATGAAAGGACATGCGATGTCCGATGGTGGGCGACCGATAGTTCGCTTGTCGACGCACTACAAGTAAATTCGCCAGCCTCGATAGCGCATGCTTCGAAGCGGATGGGGGTTATTCTTAACGCCTACACTGTGTATCACGATCTCGTACTATGCGATGCGACCGGCCGCGTGATCGCCAACGGTCGCCCGAATCAATTCAAATCCGTTGGCCGCGATGAAGCAAAGTCCCCTTGGTTTACACGCGCGCTGGCAACTTCTAGCGGCAACGACTTCGCTTTCCAAACCGCTCATCAATCCCAGTTGGTTTCAGATGAAAGCGTTCTGATCTACTCGGCCACCGTGCGACGCAATGGGGAGGCGAACGAGAGAACATTGGGTGTTCTCGGGGTCGTTTTCAATTGGGAAGCCCTTTCGAGTGCAGTGCTATGCAATGAAAGCCTAGACGCCAGGGAATCGGAAAAAACGTTGCGTCTCATCGTTGACAACGACGCGCACGTACTTGCCAGCTCGCGTCCGCTTCCATTCGATTTCAAACTCCCGATGCAGAAGTTGGAGGGGTTATTCAATCAAAACAACGGTTATATCTTAGACGAAATGGATCGAAAGCGGGTCTGCATTGCCCACGCAAAGAGTCCAGGTTTTGAAACCTACGCCACGGGTTGGCACGCGATCCTGATTCAGGATATCGAATAGATTGCTTGCTAAACTCTCCAGAAATGGCATCGTATTGGCAAGCTGGGGTCTGTATAGTTTCGAACTATGTTCCCTGTCAAATTTACAAGGTACATTCTCTGGGATGTATTGAAAATCTTCGCGTTGTCGTTGGTGGCAATGACACTAGTGATTTCGTTAGTTTTCGTGGGCCAGAAGTTGGTTGATGAGGACGTCAGCTATCTCTCGATCGCCAAACTGATGCCTTACATTTTTCTGATCGCGCTTCAGTACTCAGTACCAGCGACGATTTTGTTTTCTGTATGCTGCGTGTACGGTCGGATGTCAGCAGACAACGAAATCATCGCGATCAAAAGTGCGGGCATCTCCCCAATGTGTGTTTTTCGCCCAGCTGTCGTCTTGGGAGCGCTCATAAGCGTACCCTCGGTTTGGTTGAATGATCTAGCCGTCTCGTGGGCTGCTCCCGCCATGGAACATATCGTGTTGAGGTCCCTGGAGGAGATCATTTATCGAGGCCTGAGTTCGAAAAAATCCTACAATACGGACAAGGGTCTAACTATTCATGTTCAGGAAGTCCGGGATCGTTGGCTGATCAAGCCAAAGATTTGGATGCAAAGCGAAACTCAATTAAAAACCATCGTTGCTGAATCCGCCAAGATCTCGATCGATCGCGACGAAGATAAAATGGTGATCGAATTGGTGGATTCCTTTTTTGATATCAACGGCGAAAAGCAATTTTCTTCCCCTCGGTCCTGGATCATTGAGGTGCCACTGAACCTGGCGTCCAACAAAGGATCCAAGGAGACTAGGCCAGCGCAGTTTGCAATCGGGCAGATCCCGGGGGAGATAACTCGGCTCAATGGGCCGAACATGCGCCGGCGCGAGAAACTAGCGACTCGATTTGCAATCGCATTGGCATCCGGTAGGTATGTATCACTAAATGATGAAACGACGGCAGCCATCGGTGGCGAACTAGCAGATACCGAAAAGAAATTGTCGCGGCTCAAGACCGAGCCGATGCGACGGTGGGCGCTTGGCTTTAGTTGTCTAGCGTTTGTCTGGATGGGAGTTCCGTTGGCGATCCTCATTCGCAGTGCTGACTACTGGTGGACCTTTGGAGTTTGCTTTATTCCAATATTGCTGATCTATTATCCAATATTCGGAATGTCGTTATCCTTTGCCAAGTCCGGTGCTTGGCCCGCCCCAAGCTTGTGGCTCAGTAACATCACACTGGCTCTGATCGGGACATGGCTCATGCGCAAGATCGTCCGAACGTAAGCGATCGCTGGCTCAACTAACTCCAGCGGTTCGAACTACTTCCAACCCAAGGCTGGCTTTGCAATCTTGTGAAAATTCCAAGCTACCGCGGCTCGCAAGGTGTCAACATCAACATGACACCCATGATCGATGTGACGTTTCTCCTGATCATTTTCTTTTTGGTCAGTAGCCACCTTGCCAAACAAGAAAATTTCCTGAAGCTGGATCTCCCTAATGCTACCGCCGGAACAAACGACTTTTCAGATGCACCTACCGTTACGATTCAAGTACTAGCTACGGGGGAATATTTGGTTTTAAGCCAAGCGATGACGCTGGATCAAGTTCGCCGTGTGATCCTCGTACGGAAGCAAGCGGAATCGATGCCGCTGAGGATCCGAATACGAACCGACCGGATGGCTGAGTATCGGCATATCGCGGCCCTGCTCAAGATCTGTTCCGCGACCGGCAACACCGATATTGTGTTTGCCGTTTACGAAGGGGACCGCGCATGAAAAGCTCCTATTCGAACGCCTCAAAGAGGGCATCGGTAGACAGCATGATGACCCCGATGATCGACGTGGTTTTTTTGCTCCTCGTTTTTTTCCTAGCGACCTCGTCCTTTCAACGATTAGAAAAAGCTCTGCCAAGTTCGGTTGCGGCGGCACCGGATACTTCACAACAAGGAAATGCAGTTCAGCAAGAACCCGAACAAAACTTCACTGACCTTAGCGACATCGTGGTTCGGATCTTCAATAGTCGGAATTCGCCGAACCCGAAACTGGTCGAATACTCTATCAACGGCGAATCGATCGCAACGTTCGAACTTTTGGCTAAGCGGATCAACGGCATACTCAAGGTGAGAGCCGACATTCCATTGGTTATTGATCCAGCCGACGATGTCGTCGCAGGCGAGGCCATTCGCATCTACGACCTTGCAAAGGCCTACGGTTCTGTGGCCGTCTTTCTCGTCGCGAGATAGTTGCACGAAGCTCCGCGTCGTGATTTCATTATCGTCGACTTTCGCTCCGCGAAAGTACGCCTCACTAACGCTACTTTTGCGGAGCAAAAGGCGACAATGTTTCGCACCTCGCGAATAAAATGACAGCCTGTTCGCGTGGTGATTCTTGCAACGCGGGGCGTCACACATGCGGCACTAGCCTACCTCGCGCATTTCAGCCACCTATCTCATTTCAGCCTTGGACGGGACCGCCGCGGGAGTGGACTGGATGAATTTCGGAGCGGTAATACGTCGATGCGATTGATGCGTTACTTCTAGTTCTTCAGCACTGTCCTTGATCTTGGACAAGGATTGAACGGCATCTTTGCGCATCATTTGCAATCCGTTTACGACCGCCCTTGGGGTCGGCCAATGCTCCTCGAGTTTCCGTCCCCACTCGTGCAATCTTTGCAAAAGCTGTTGGTCAATTCTACGAACGCGAGTTGCAGCTCTGGCTATGACCAACTGTTCGTCCTTGCGAAGCTGCCACAACTGCCTGATCTCCTCGAAATCGATAGGATCGAAGGATTGGTGAAGGAAGATAAAATCGCCGCGAGCGAGGCACAGAACCGATTCTACGGATTGAGCCGGGCCAACCGCAGTGGCGTTTCGTATGACGTTCACCTGCGGATAGGCCCTGCACAAATCATCGAGTAACTCAGGGGTAGCATCCGAGGAGTGGTCGTCAACGACAATCAGTTGCACATCGTGACTCATTTCGCAGAGGAGTTCGAGAAGTCCTTCGATTCGCGGCGTGATTTGAGATTGGAGATCTCGAACCGGGAAGATGACGCTAATGGATTCTCGCATGGGTCGACTCATCAGAGGAAAAGGGCTTAGCCCCTACTTTGCTCCACTCGAATACGTTTCACTGGTATCGGATTTGATGGCTAATTAGTTCTGCGAGCACCCAAATATTCGGTATTTTGTGAAGGTAGGGATTGTTGGGGGCTATCCAAAGTTCCTGCGCAGAGAGTGTCATTTGCGGTTTGCCTTTTCGAAAATCCCAACCTACCGTTCGACAACGATTCTTTCGGGTGAAGGGATTTGTTCCGATTAAATGGGTCGTACTGGTTTTTATCTTTTCATAACACTGCAGCAAACCCACATGTCCAGTACAAACATCCGTTCGACTCGCTCGCTTTTGCCAACACTCATGCATGCGGTCGACTCCATAATGCTTTGCGCAACGATGCCTTTGGTGCAGTGGTTGACCCAACAACCTCTCAATGATTCGACCACCATTTGCAGCCTCGTGGGATGTGTCACATTGTTTCTGGTCGGGGAACTTTTCGGAATCTACAAACCTAGCCGCGGCCGATCGGCGGACCATGAAGTGGGGTTGGTCACAGCCGCATGGACAGTCAGCTACATCTGTGTGCTAATGATGGGACTGTTTTCGCGAACCGCAGACTCCTTTGCGAGATCGTCTATTATCGCTTGGTTTTTCGTCGGGGGTCTCTTTCTTCTTACCACCCATATGCTAGTCCGCTGCCTGATTGAAATGCTGGGTAGACGCGGGATCGGCTTAAGCAAAACGGCAATCGTAGGCGCCAATCGTTTAGGCCTCGAGATCGCTCGCAACGCAAAACGCTCCACCGACAGTGGCATGATGGTTGTTGGCTTCTTTGACGATCGCGGCGACGGCCGCCGCTCCGACATCACTGAGAATTTGCCACCGTTTATCGGGGATTGCAACAAGCTCATGGAAATGATTGGATCGGGTGAAGTCGATACCGTGTTGATCACGCTACCTATGCGGGCCGAAGCCCGTATCCAGTCGGTGCTCGATCGGCTTGCGAATACAACCGCATCCGCTTACATCGTTCCTGATTTTTTTGTTTTTGAACTACTTCATTCGCGTTGGACACACGTCGGCGGTTTGCCCGTAGTCAGCGTTTTCGAGTCCCCCATGTATGGCGTCGACGGATTGCTGAAGCGTGCATTGGACTTAATGCTTAGTTTGGTCGGCGTCGTATTGATCTCACCAATCCTGTTGGCCTGTGCCCTTTTAGTTCGGTTTACATCGCCAGGACCGGTCTTCTTCCTACAAAAGCGGTATGGTTTGGATGGTAAGGAAATCCTGGTATGGAAATTCCGATCCATGCATACGTGTGACAATGGCGCCGTGGTCAAGCAAGCGACCAAGAACGATCCTCGCATCACTCCCATTGGTGCAATCCTCCGCAAGACGTCCCTGGACGAATTGCCTCAACTATTCAATGTGATTCTCGGCTCGATGTCTTTGGTTGGCCCTCGTCCGCATGCGAACGCGCACAACGAACATTTCCGAAAACTGATTCGAGGCTACATGATGCGTCACAAAGTCAAGCCTGGCATCACGGGCCTCGCGCAAGTCGAAGGAAGCCGCGGAGAAACCGATACTGTCGAGAAAATGGAAGCACGCATTTCGCTCGACCATCGCTACATCCGAGATTGGTCCATCTGGATGGATATGAAAATACTTTTCAAAACCATCTTTGTCGTACTGCGTCGCGACGCTTACTGAATCTCATAGCCGGACGCTTGCCCTGTCTTCATCAACTCGTTTGCGATCCACGGGTCTGCCCATCGCTTTAGTCGCTTTCCAGTGGAAATAGGCTCCGGACCGCCGACTGCCACGGAATTGTGCATGTATCCTGCGTGTCCGCCATATTCCGACTTGCGCAGAACCGTGGACTTAGACAATGCCGCGTTTTCAAACATCCAAGCAGGCACGATCGGATCATGCTTATCGATCAAAATAGTTGTCGGGACCTGGATCTGATCTAACCATGCTGCGGAGGACCCCGCGTTATAGTACTCTTCCGCGTTGCGAAAGCCGGCCAACGGTGCCGTTACGGTTTCATCGAACTTCCGAATCGTCTCAAAGGATGCCTGCGATAGTCGTTCTGCCCAGACCGGCCAGATTGCAGCCCGTGTCGTCGACTGTTTGCGAAGTGTGCGCATGAAGTAATTTGCGTAGAGTTTATAGACACCTTGCTCCATGTGCGTTGAGCAATCGGAAAGCCGAATGGGTGGCGCAACGGCCAAGGCTTGCAGAACGCTCAACTCGCGACTCGCGTCTCCACTATCAATCAGTTCGTGTTTTGCCGCCAACATTTTCAACATGACGTTTCCACCTAGTGAAACTCCCGAGATTCGCCACTTGCGGATTCCCAGCGTGTTCCGAAGATGTATGAGCATGCCCCAAATCTCTTCAAAGCAAGCACCGTGGGGAGGGAGTGGCGTAAAGCGTCCCGATGGACCCGCTCCGGGCAAATCAGCACGAAAGACCCGAACACCTCTGCCTAGAAGCCATTGAGCCGTCGTCGTCATGTAAGTGCCAGCATGCGAGGATCCGAGTCCATGCAAAAGCAAAACCGCTTCATCCAGATGCAGGGGATCGGGCCTGCAAGGCACGTTCTCATAAACCAGGCTATACCCTTTGTCCCCCATTGGAATCTTGTGTTCGATCGAAGGGGGTAACGCTGGCTTAGGTTTGTAAAATCCAGTCAGAATGGTTTGAACATGTCCATTGCGCAAGTACCATGGCGGTCGAAATTGTTCAGGCTCTTGCAGCATCGATTTTGCTTCGTCCCTATTCTCGAATGCACTTCGCGGTGTCCGGTACGTTGGGTAGGCATCGTAGGCAAAGATTGGCCTGCTCGCTACTCGCAATTGCCAAATGCGGAGGGAATCGATCGGGTGTAGTTTGGGACCATTGTCCCGAACGCATCCTAGGACGGGACAATGGTCCCATCCTACGGAACGAGCACCTATGGAACCGAGGTCTAACGCCCAAACAGCAAATTATCCCAAAAGACACATGCTTGAAAGGATACAAATGCCTGACATCGAGAATCGACGAGCCGAATTCTGTAGAATGCTCTCAGTCGACGAAATCGGAACAGCGACTAAACCACATTCCACTTAGGCGAATTGCACAGGTATTCATCAAAATGTCTTCTAACGCTGACTATGATCCCAAAGCCGAAAACCGTGCCGCGTTTCGTTTGGCGCTATACGCAATCTTGCTGGTCGTTGTAAGCTCTATTTTGCTGGCCATCAACACGTGGATGATTTATGGATTGTCCCAGGGGACCTCAAAACTGCTGCCAGACATCGACGGGGTAAGCTTCGCATTGCAATTGCTAATCTTTATAGGCCCAATGGTCCTGCTCTACCTTGAGTGGTTCGCTTGGGATGTTTTGTACGCCCAAGTCTCAAGCCGTCATGGTTCACGCCGAACATGAGACTTGAAAGCGTCCGAATACCGCCCCCCATGACTCCGATTTTTGTGTAGCTACGCTGTCACGATTTCGGCCGAAAAGGGCGATTCGTTGAACGGAACGTAGCTACGAGAACCAAGTTGACTTTAGGATGCCTTAACGAAATCCCGGACTACCTGTACAAAACAGTCGCGTACCAACCATTGTTGCCACGAGCGACTCCAATGCCCACCGGTGTCCGCTGTCCCCAGTAGCAGCATTTCTTAACTGCATCGTCCGCAGAGACGGTTGAGAAGCCGACCCCTTCGTAGCGACCACTTCCCATCGATCCACCGACGTGTCGCATCTGGCCCGATGAAGCTTGCTGCTGTGCTTTTTGTTGTGCGACACAATTGTCACAGGCACTTGCAAATTTGGCTGGAAGTGCAAAAAAAGATGCACCCAAAACAACCATCGTGAATGCAAACCGTTGCATACAAAATACTCCCTTTCGAGAAACTATCGTACTGTAGCGTCCTGCTATTCCAATCGAGCAAACCTCCTGCATGCCTACCGCTTACTACCGTCGCTTAGCCTCCCAATTGTGTCAACCGCAACCGCAATTTTTGAATCTTCGGGAAAATCGTAAAGCCTTATATGGGCAAGACCTATGGGATCTCGTTATTTTTATTCCGACCATGGTTTATTAGGTTTATCCCCTAGCCTGTGGCGATCCGTAATGCAGCTAATCGATTGTGAGATCGCAATGGTTGTATGCCGTCGATTTGGATATCACTGCGGCGCATCGAGTTGTTCAAAGCAGTTTGCAAGGCCATTTCTGAATGTCTCGAAAGCGGGCCAAAGCGTCGTCCGATTTTCACGAGTGTTTTCAAAGCTTTTCAGTTAGAATACGAAGGCCGCCAGAAGATTGTTTTCCCAAAGGCCAACCAATTCTTGATCCGATCCGCGATGTCTTTCAAACCAAGTTCCACTGCTGATGCAAAAGTAAAAGACACCAACTGGCTCTGGGCACCGATAGGGGTATTTCAACTCGAACTTTTCCGAACCCTTACGTTTGGCCGGATCATTACCTGGTTCGCTATGGCACTTTTCCCCCCAACTCTGATTGGCATCGCGAGTTGGCAGATCGGCCGACAGAGCGCTATGGGGGCTGTTGAAATGAACTTCGGCTACACGATCATGCTGTTCCTGCTGATCCCTCAAGTGGTAACGGTTCTAGGAATGCTGCTTTGGGCAACTCCAATCGTCCATTCAGAACTCGAGGCGCAAACCTGGGTCTATTCGGTCGTGAGACCTGGTGCTCGCCGAGCAGTCCTGCTCGGCAAGTATTGCATTGCTGTTTTATGGACGTTTTCCAGCGCATGCGTTGCCGTCAGCTTAGCAATCCCTTTCACTACCCTCTCAAACCCACTCGCTACCTGGTACGTGCTTTGCTTTTTGAATCTAGTCTCCGCCTTGGCTTACGCGGCCTTGTTCGCGACGATCGGCACTCTGATCCAGAAGCGAGCGATGGTCTCTGCATTTGTGTACGGCATCTTCGTTGAAGCGATTTTGTCCACACTTCCTGCAGCCATCAATCAACTGACAGTCAGCTTTCGACTGCGATCGATGCTCTTTCAAATGCTCGATCTCAAGCTAAGTGTTGCCGCCGACTTGGGACGCTTCTTCGATACCTCTGCAAGCGTGCCAATGCACTTGCTCTGCCTAAGCCTCTATACGGCTATTTTGTTGACGATCGCGCTATGGCGAGTGCAAGCAAGTCAGTTCGTTTGGCAGTCGGAAGTCTGAGCATTCGGATCCAACAGGTTTTCCACCGCGTTGGAATCGTCGCTTTCAGATTTTCACGCAACCCTTGCCTGGCGGTTTCAAGCGGTCTTTACCGCATCTTCATCATTTGAAAACTTTTTCTTAAGTCACTTTTTGGTTTTCGAATTTGACTTAAGAGCTAGCATTCATAGAATCGTCGACCGTTGAGCCAATGGGGGTTCGCTGCTGATGCCAGTGGCGTCGCGGAAATCGCGATGCCTTAATGGGTCTCTACAGAGGCAATAAGCCCCATTGAGGAAAACATCAAATAGGATGGTTCCTGTTTGGAAAGGAAACTGCGGGTGAATGATTTATCATCCGCGGACTCGCACGGTTTAGGAGTTTGCGATGAAAATAGCGCACGAAGTTGCTATGTTCGATGGTTCGATCGCTGAGAGGGTCGAAACCAGGTTGCGCCAGAGGATTGGGAAAGATCGCATGGATCTTTGGTTTGGTGGTGATGCCAAATGGACCCAGATCGGCAATAATGTCATCCGAATCGAAGTTGCCAGTGCGTTTCATGCGGATTATGTCTCGAATAGGTTTCGGGAGCATCTTCAAGCCGCGTTGATCGAAACGGCTGGATCACAATTCGGATTCCAAATCTCCGTTGCGACTCCCATAGAGCCGACGGTATCGCAACCCGAACAACTGCCCCAAACTTCGCAAGACGATCCTGTGCTACTAACCAACGCTCGCAAGCGAACGACTCAGCCCAATGCGGACCATGCTCCCCAAACAGTACGGCTGCATAATCGCGCTGCGTTAGAACCTCAGTCTTCTTTGCGCAATCTTCGCAACAGCACCGCTCGTCCCGAACAGGAAGCTGTCGAGGATGTGCAATCTGCTTCGGGCGAAATTCAAGTCGATCGATTGATGGAGCTGCGTCGCGAGAACGAGCGGCGATGGGACGAGTTTGTATCAGGCGATCACAATCGATTGGCATACACGGCTTGCGAAATGGTTTTGGAACGCCCTGGCCAAATCAATCCACTGTTGATTCATGGTCCGAGCGGTACGGGCAAGAGTCATCTTGCAATTGGTCTCGCGCACAAACTGCGCATGACACATCGCATGCGCCGCGTTCTGGTCTTGACCGGCGAACAATTCACTATTGAATACACAGAGAGTGCCCGCGGAGGCGGATTTGCCAACTTCCGCAGCAAGTACCGAGGTGTAGAAGCGATCGTCATTGATGACATCCAGTTTTGTTTGGGCAAAACTCAGACGCTCGTAGAACTTCGCAACACCATCGACATGCTCTTGCGAGATCGTCGACAAGTCGTGTTGGTCGCTGACCGTGGCCTCAATGAACTTTCGGGGTTAGGCGCCGAGCTTTACGCGAGACTCTCAGGGGGTATGGCATGTGCTGTCGATCCGCTTGATGCCAAGACGCGAGTTGAAGTGCTTAAGCGCATGTGCAAAAAATCCATGGTGGATTTGACGGACTCGTCCGTAAAAACCTTAGCTGAACAGTGCTCTGGAGATGCTCGTGTCCTCCAAGGTGTTTCGCATCGTTTGGTCGCGCAACAACGTGTCGTGGGGCGATCGCTAACAGACGAAGAAGCCGTCCGTTGCACCCTGGATTTGATTCGGGCAAGTCATCCCATTGTTCGGATGAATGACATTGAAAAAGTAGTCTGCGAAGCGTTTGGGCTCGAAGGAAAAACGCTTCGTGCAAAAACGAAGTGCCAAAGCGTCAGCCAACCGCGCATGTTGGCCATGTTCTTGGCCCGGAAGTACACGCGAACCGCTTTGTCCGAGATTGGAGATTACTTTGGGAACCGGCAGCATTCGACCGTGATCTCGGCCCAGAAGAAGGTCGAAAGTTGGCTTGCGTCGGACGAGTTGATCGGTTGCGGTCGAGGCCAAATCGCCGTCCGCGATATGGTCAAGAACCTCGAAGCGACATTGCAAGTCGGCTAGTTCACTGGTCGCTTGCAATTGGAAGGCATATGGAGTAATTATTTAGGCTTCCTCTTTCCAAATCCTCGACTTCGTTGCAGTTATCTGAAAGCCGGCTGGTGTGAGTATGGTTCGTGGTCTCTTTTTCCTTGCGATTTGGAGCTTCTTCTTTCAAGTCGGTCAAAGTCAACAGTCCGACGTGGCGCTACAACAGGTGTTCGACGATTATCACGAACAATTCTTGATCCTTTTCCCACTGGAAGCGACCGCATTCGGGGATTCTCGATACAACGATCTACTGCCCATCGATATCGACCAAGGATTCGCTGCAAAAGAATCGAAGTTCTATACTCAAACGCTAGAACGCCTGCGTGCTGTCGATCGCTCGAAAGCCTCCGACACCAAAAAATTGTCGGCCGATATTCTCGATTACGAACTCAGCATGCGTTTGGAGGGGATGCAATTCGACTTCGATCGCATCCCTTTTCATCAGTTCGATGGGCTCCCTTTGAGTTTTGGACAAATGGGGAGCGGAACGGGCAGCCACCCTTTCAAAACGATTAAAGACTACGATGATTGGCTCAAGCGAATCGATGCGTTTGCCATCTGGTCGAGAACCGCCATCGAACGATTTCGGGACGGGATCAAGGATAACTACGTCTTGCCAAAGATTCTTGTCGAGCGCATGGTCAAGCAGATGTTCGACGAAACACTGATTAGCGAAGATCCAGACAAGAATCTTTTCTTTGGACCCATTAAACTTTTACCTGACCTTTTCACGATTGCAGAGAAGGATCGGCTAACGGCCGCTTTTAAGGTAGCGATCGTCGATAAGATTGCTCCATCCTATTTGGGCTTAGGCAAATTCCTTCGCGACGAGTATTTACCAAAGGCTCGGCTTTCGACCGGTATATCGGCTTTGAAGGGCGGCCGAGAGCAGTATCGGTATTGGGTTCGCCGCTGGACCACGACCTCCCTAACACCGGATGAAATCTTTAGCATCGGCGAGTTAGAAGTTGCTCGCATCCGCAAAGAGATGGAATTGGTCCAATCGCAAATGGGTTTTGTCGGAACACTCAAAGAGTTCTTTGAACATCTTCGCGTCGATCCAAAGTACAAACCCTTCAAGACACCAAGCGAAGTGATCTCATTCTTCGCCGCGATCCAATCGAAACTCGAACCGCAACTCGACAAAGCATTCCTTAACCGGCCGAAAACACCATTCGAGATACGTCGCACCGAAGCCTTTCGCGAGGCGACTGCGAGCGCGGAGTATATGCCGGGCACTGCAGATGGATCGCGACCAGGCATTTTTTACACGCCCATTGTGGATGCAACTCAGTTCAACATAACAGGCGGAATGGAATCCCTCTTCTTGCACGAAGCAATCCCTGGTCACCATTACCAGATTTCATTGCAACAAGAGAACGAACAGTTGCCGAAGTTTGCTAGGTTTCTATGGTATGGAGCCTATGGCGAGGGCTGGGCGTTGTATTGTGAGTCGATTGGAAACGAGCTCGGACTCTATACCGATCCCAAGCAGCGTATCGGCGCGTTGGGTGACGAAATGCATCGCGCCATTCGGCTCGTGGTCGATGTCGGTATGCACTGGAAGGGCTGGACGCGCGAGCAAGCCATCGCGTTCATGATGGACAATGAGCCGATCACCGAAGATGGAGCCATCGCAGAAATCGAACGCTACATGGCCTACACCGCTCAAGCCCTTTCGTACAAAATTGGACAGCTCAAGATCAGTGAGATCCGCGCTCGAACCGAGAAGCGACTTGGCTCGCAGTTTCTACTGCCGCATTTTCACGACCAAGTGCTAAGAAACGGTGGTATGCCATTGGATATTCTAGAAAAACGATTAGACCAATGGAAACCGTAGAGCAACCTTTTGAGACTCCAACCAGCTCGTCTGGTTAGTGAATAAGTTTCGTTGCTAAGTTCTAAGAAGCGTGATGGGAAATTACTTCCTCTGTTCCTACTTCCCACCTGCGGCGGGATGTAGGAATAGGGGGAACGGTGTAGGATTGGCTTTAGCCACTAAACTCCTTCACCCACGGCCAAAGGCCATGGGGGTCGTCAAGCAAACATGCCCACATTCTCAAAGACTCCTTGGTACCGAATCCTCTATGTCCAAGTGATCTTCGCGGTCGTGCTTGGGGTGGCGATTGGGATCCTCTGGCCAGAGACTGGGAAAGAGCTAAAGCCACTCGGCGACGGATTCATCAAGATCGTCAAGATGATGATCGCACCGATCATCTTTTGTACCGTCGTTCACGGCGTCGCGTCAGTCGGTGATCTGCGGAAACTTGGGCGGGTCGGCATCAAGTCACTTATCTACTTTGAGGTTGTCTCCACGCTGGCACTGATTATCGGATTGGTGGTGGTCAATGGCTTGCAACCTGGGAAAGGGATCACACCCGGCGGTCAACACTACCGTGCGGCGATAGAGAGCACGGCAGAGATAACATCAGGAAAAACGTCGACTACCCCCACCGCGTCGAGTTATACCGACAAAGCCAAAGCGCTGAACAAGGTGGAATTCATCCTCAATATCATCCCCAGTTCCTTTCTGGGCGCTTTCGTTTCAGGGGAGTTGCTTCAAGTCCTATTTATTGCGATCTTGGTCGCCTTTGCAATGGTTTCCCTAGGCGAACGTGGCAAACCCGTGTTGACTCTGATCGACCAAGTAGGCGCAGTGTTTTTCGGCGTAATGCACATCGTGGTCAAGCTGGCTCCCATTGGAGCTTTAGGGGCGATGGCCTATACCGTCGCTGCACACGGGCTCGGCACCTTGGGGAGCCTTTTATGGCTTATGTTGGGTTTTTACCTCACGTCCGCATTATTCGTAACGATCGTTCTCGGGGGCATCTGTTTGTTTTGTGGCTTTTCCATTTTTCGATTTCTTGCCTATATCAAGGACGAAATGCTGCTCGTGCTCGGGACCAGTTCTTCCGAAACAGCACTGCCAGGGCTGATAATAAAAATGGAGCGTTTAGGTTGTTCCAAATCCACGGTAGGCCTGGTTGTACCCACTGGCTACAGCTTCAATCTCGACGGCACCAACATCTACATGACGATGGCCGCCGTTTTTCTAGCCCAAGCGACCAACACCCCTTTGACCATCACGCAGCAAGTTAGTCTGCTGTTGGTCGCCATGTTGACATCCAAAGGTGCTTCCGGAGTCACTGGTGCTGGCTTCGTCACCCTGGCCGCCACACTCCAATCCGTTCCTGGAATTCCCATTGAGTCTCTGGGCCTACTTTTGGGGATCGATCGATTCATGAGCGAGTGCCGAGCCCTTACGAACTTTATCGGAAACGGCGTCGCAACACTTGTGATCAGCCGTTGGGAAGGCGAAATAGATTCTAAAAAGCTAAACGAAAATTTTGGAAAACCACTTTCGGAGGATTTATAGATGGGTCTCAGAGTTGAACCATGGAAGTCGTCCTTGTTTCTCTTGCTTCTTTTGGGGCTGTTCGTAAATTATTTTGCCGCGATTGCATGCTGCATAGCCCAAGAGCAATACGTTAGTTCCTCAGCAGAGCGAATGCCGACCGCACAAATAAAGACGCTGATTCAATCCGCAATCGAAACGATACTCAAGGAGCATATCGAACCACCCACAAGACAGCAGATGGTTCTTGAGTTCCTTCGACAGCTCGGTAATCAATTAGACAAGCCGGTTTCTTTGGATTTGAGCATCGCCGTTTCGGATGCAAGTGATCGAGAGCATGTGTACGGGATATTAGCGACCGAATTGCAAAAGATCGTTGGAACTGGTGCGCGCAATGCGGACATACTCACAGCGCTGAAGGGAATAGGCAAGCTTCTTGAGGGTGGCTTAGAACTAGACACTCGCTCAAATGTCCGA
>JBBRGW010000032.1:0-16171 GCA_038223525.1 Pirellulales bacterium | reverse complement strand
TCTCTTTGGCCGAAGATCGGAGTTGTATTACATTGTGAATGTTTTGGGAGGGAACTTCATCGAGCTTCAGATTGGCTGGGATTCGCCATGGGAAACTATCTGCGTCGTTTTTTTCGATCCAAGCAGTGACGGCCCGCGGGTATAATCGGGATGCCTTTTGTTTTATCTCGGAGGGTGTAATCATGTTCTGCAGTCGGTAGAACTTTGGACCATTGTCTTGTCCAAATGGCGGATCGGGACATTGGTCCCAATCTACTTTCGGTAGTTTCCAATCTGCCGCTCGACTAGGAGAATGCAAAGATGTTTACGGGGGTGGGGCAATGATTCCATTCTACGGTAACTGGACGGCGTGAGCCGCGCCACCAAGACAAACTTTTTTTGGAGAAGCCAAGTGGTAGTTGTATCTATCTGTTCACTCGTCTCCGTGATGCTTTCGCTATCGCTAGCATTCGGTCAGGAAATTTCGCCAAGAGCAAAGGCTCCTGAGGTCAAGGTGAGTTGGAACGTTCCCTATAGCGACGACGACGAGCCAATGCATGTAGCAGACATATACCGATTGGAATCCACCGATACCAAATCGAAATTGCCCGGGATCCTTGTGATCCATGGAGGAGCTTGGTTTGCTGGCGACAAGATGAACGACACGCAACATGCCAAGCGACTTGCCAAGATGGGGTTCGTGGTCATGTCGATCAATTATCGATTGGCGCCGAAACATCCTTTTCCGGCCCAGATCGATGATTGCAATCTAGCATTGGAATGGATGGTTTCCAACGCGGATAAATTGGGGGTGAACATCGATGCTTTGGGAGCATGGGGTTATTCAGCGGGTGGACATTTGACGGCGTTGATGGCAACCGATCCTAAGCCGGGACTGCCGCGACTCAAGGTGGCGGTGGTGGGTGCAGCGCCCTGCGATTTGACTCAGGTCCCCATGGACAGTCAGATATTGGTTGGGCTGCTAGGTGGGACGCGGGCCAAGTATCCAGAAAGATACGTCGACGCGTCGCCGGTAACGCATGTTAGTCCGGACGATCCGCCGATTTACTTGTTTCACGGGAGTAAGGATTGGCTAGTGCCACCGATATCCTCGGAATGGATGCGTGCAGCCCTGGAAAAGAATCGTGTTCCTTTTGAGCACTTGGTGGTGGAAAAGAAGGCGCATTTGACCACCTTTATCGATCACGAGGCGACGGAGAAGTCCTTTTTGTTTTTGAAAGAACGCTTGGTGGGTAAATAGTCCCCCTTTCGCCTTGCGACTCATAACATCGAAGTCGCATCCGGCAGATGCGACCTACTAAAAAATGCGAGCGGTCTTACTTGATGCAGGATATAATGGACCTATGGTTATGTCTCCTTGCTCGAAAACAATTGCCACATGACTTCTTTGCCCAGAATTATTGACTTGTGCGATTCAGTTCATATCGGATTGCTATTGGCTGGCACTGCCTTTTTTTTAGCAGCAGAGGCTCGCTGCCACGGGGATGATCAGGGAGCGCCGTTAGCCGCAAGTGTCGACGCGTGGATCCAAGGTTTAGAGGACCCCAGTTACCGAACGCGCCGAGAGTCTTTTTTAAAGTTGTGCGATCGAACAATCCCGATCGATGCGTGGCTAGATAAAGAAGCTAGGAGCGGTGACAAGCATCGATCGGCTGTTGCGATTTGGCTCAAGCGATTGCGGTTGGCCAACGGGACTTTGACTCAAAGAGCAGAGATACTCAGGGACTATGAGACACTGCGGAGTCCAGACGATCGCAATTGGGATCGAGCGTCGGTGATTGAGCGTTACGTTACGACTGGCCAATGGGAGGGGCTTCTCGAACTCGTCGCTTTGCTTGATCCACCGACCCGGACCGAGTTGTTAGGTGAGGATCATCAATTGCAGAGCATCATCAGCAAGGCTTGGAAAACCGAGAATGAGTGGGTGGTCCCGCGTCTTCTCGATTTGGTACTCAAGCCGTCGGAGCGCATCCAAGCGAATCGACTGTGGCGAACGCTTGGAATGCCAGAGGAATGGAAAGTTTCCTTGAACCGCAATCTACCCAGCGTCAAAGTGCTCGAATTGGAAGCGGATTCGAAGATAGATGAGGCCGTTGCTTTGGCTGAAAAATCGGGTTTGCGCAACTTGATTGAGCCTATGCTAGTTCGGGCGAATCGCTGGGACCGATGGCTGACCATGGATCCGAAGAGAACTCCGATTGCAAAGCTCGGAAGTTTTGATCATCAGAAAGCGTTGATGCTCATGCTAACGGGGCGACTGCAAGAATCCGAGATTCTATTGGACAAGATCGTAAGTGGTTCGGAACGGTCGAATCTATCGAACGGGTCCGGCTTGCTCGCGTTAGGTTTAGGACGAACCGAAGAGTTTGAGAAGTTTTTAGGGCAGCAAAAGGACTCCTCGGCATTCCATTTGATGCGAATGCTGGGGCACGTGCACGCCGCGTTCGAGCAGGTTGGGTTGGACGATTTGTCCGTGGAATCAGTCCAAGCTTGGTTGGAGAAAAACGGTAAAAAGTGGCTATCCGAAGAGTTGGATGCAAGGCAACAGAAGCCTAAGGCGTCGCCGCTGGCGGACTTCGCTGACTTGTTTTTTCAGATCGGATTGAACAAACAGGGTGAGCTCATTGATACTCTACTTATCGAATGGATTAAGAAGCGGGAAGTGGAGTCGGGCATCGACGCTTGGATGCCGACGTTTGGTCAATGGCTCGTTACGAACGAGCGAGTCAAAGTAATTTATCACTGGAAAGATTTCTTGATCCGCACCGCGGGTCGTCGCGTCAAGGCAGGTGGCAGCAAATTAAGCCCCTACGAATTGATTTACACCGACTTTCCGCAGTCCGCTTCGTGGATGGTTGACCATTTGGTCGGGGTCGCAAACAAGACCACGATAGAAACGGTAACCGACGTAGAACGGCAACGTAAAGCGATCGAGCAAGCGATCGAGTGGATGGAAGATTTTCATGCTGGCCGAAGGCCTCGTGGCTGGGACGGCCAACGCCCACTATTGGACTTACGAAATGCGATCTATACGCGATCCCTCGAAAGCGGCGACACGGATCGACATCTGTTGGAAATAGCCAAACTGTTTGATTGCCTTGACGAAACGCAATTGGCGATTGAATGCTTGGAATTGTGTTCTGCGGATTCCGTGGTGAATCGTGCAAAGGCCGAGTTTCTGATCCGCCTAGGCAAACTCGATGTTGCTTGCGATTTGTTGGTCGAGGAGTTTCAGAACGATCCATCGGACGTTGAGCTTTTCGTGGAATGCACGGAAACACTTGAAAACGTAGGTCGTTTTAGCGAAATGGATCGATTTCGATTGCAAGGGTTATCTTCAATGATCGACGACGCTTCCTCATCCAGAGGATCCGAGTTGGAATTGCCAGTTCGGAAGATCGTCCAGATGGTGTTTGAGCGACGACTGCATCGTGACAAACTGGAAATCGGATCCGGATTTTACCCCGCTCGTTGTCTCAGTCGTCAATATGGCGAATCCGCCAAGAAGGATTTGTCTCATGCAAAGAACGCCGCCAAGTCGGCAAGGATCGAAACGCTGCTGTGGATCAAGATACTTTCGGAAGATCCCAGTGAAAACTCGCGACTGTTCTTCTCACTTTATGGCGATGCGTTTCAGCCCAGTATCTTGGAAGCGATTTCGGAAGGGGATCGAGAATTAGCCGATACACTCTATCGAGTTGCCTTTCGTTGCAAGCCTGAAGATATCGATATGCCGATCGCAGTAATCCCGCACGCAGAGAAAGCGTTTGGAAAGGAATTGGCGGACGAATGGTTTGATCTGTTTTATCAGCCGATGCTTAAGCACCTTGAGGAATTTTCTGACGATACTTTGATCGGAAACAATACTGCCTGGCT
Organism: Pirellulales bacterium; assembly: GCA_038223525.1. Taxonomy (GTDB): domain Bacteria; phylum Planctomycetota; class Planctomycetia; order Pirellulales; family Pirellulaceae; genus JBKCUI01. The sequence continues at coordinate 12,295 of JBBRGW010000032.1, read as the reverse complement.
AGCTGCTCTATGCAATCGCAATTTAGAAAAGGCTCAGTATCTTGCAAGCAAAGTAGCGGTAAGCAACCCGGATCCCACTTACTTAGATACGCTGGCGGAAGTGGAGTATCGAATGGGTCACGTTGAAAGAGCGATCGAGATCTCGGAGCGATGTTTGCTATTGAAGCCCAAAGACAAACAGCACCGCGAACAATTGAAACGCTTTCGAACCGGCAAGCCCTAGCTAGTTCTTAGTTGTGCGACGCTCCGCGTCGCATTAATCACGACGCGGATAGGTTGTGATTTTATTCGCGAGAGGGGCGAAACATTGTCGCCTTTTGCTCCGCAAAAGTTGCGTCAATCAAGCGTACTTTCGCGCAGCGAAAGGCGACGATAACAAAATAACTACGCGGAGCGACGTGCAACTATGCGTTAAGGCGAGCGAAAGCCGACGACTGTCACTTATTTCTTGCTCTCGATTTGCTGCAATCGGGCTTCGAGTTGTTCCAATCTCGCTTGTGTTTCGGAGAGTTCAGCGTGAACCCGTTCGAGTTCTCCTTGCAGGCTTGCGACATATTCGGGTGTAAGCATTTCAGGTCCGACAGGCGATTGCGGTCTACCATCCCCGTTGGATATCAACTGAACGGTAGCGGAGTTGAGTATGCGACCGCGGTAGAAAGAGATTGAGATAACTTGGCCGGGCTTGGATCTGGTGATCGTATCAAAAACCACTTCTGCAGTTTGGACGGGAGCCCCCTCGATCTCAACAATGCAGTCCCCTGGCCTGATGCCTGCCGAATGCGCTGGCGAGTTGGGAACTACCTCGGTGACCGAGGCACCGCGATAAGCGGGAATGCTAAACTGACGACGATAGGCTTCCGACATATTGCTGACGTTGATCCCAAAATACGCTTGGCCAGTTCGACTGCCGCCCTGTGTGAGTTCGGGTTCCAATGGCGAGGCCGTTCCTGGTACGGCACCGTGAATCTGACCGGCGATGCCGCGATCTTGTAGAACTGCGATCAAGTTCGCTTGCCTACCGCTGCCGCGTCGATCGACTAAAAACTTTACCGGAGTACCTGGTACATATCGAGATAACTGATCTCCAAACGCGTCGACCGATGAGACCGCTTGACCATTGACGCCAACAATTTTGTCTCCGTTTAGAAAGCCTGCCTTCCAAGCGGGTGAATTGGGCGAAACCTTCACTACTGTCAAACCGAACCCACCGCCCGGTATCGACTCGACCTCCAAGCCGAGGAATCCTCCCCCACCTTCTGTCGCTGGTTGGGGAGCCGATTTAGTCGCTGGCTTGTTAAAGGGTGCAGGCGTTAGGCGCATTGCGCTCGTGGCTGGATTTTCCACAGGCGATTGAGCAGGCGCGGGCTTGACCGATCTCTTTGGGGTAGAGGGCCTGGGTTCCATTTTGGGGGCGGGTAATTCCATAGGTTGATCCTCACCCTGCGGCTTCAGCAGGCTGGGCGGATTCAAGCCCTCCGGTTCGAGGACACTTGGGAGTTCGAAAGGCACCTGTTTGGCGTCCCCTTTTGGACCCTTGTCGGTAGCCTTGTCGTTTGGCCGGTCTGCTGCGGGCTCCTCATTCCCTTTGGCATCCTTTTGTTTTTGAAACAGCTTAGCCTCAAGTTGCTTCAGAAAATCCTGGCCGTGGAGGGCAGGAGCACCGAATAAAAACAGGGAAGCTACTATGCCTGCTTTCCATTTTTTAATTTCCATCTGACCACCTCGAACGCGTCCGATATTTTTCCTGAAGGAACATTTGATTGTTTCGATTCCGAAAGAGTGGGGCAACATCAATACTTACTATTTTTGTTTTGGCTTTGATTTCACAGTCTGCCCGCAGCAACATGCCACCCGCAGCAACATGTTCTTCTTTTTTCCTATCGGTGCGATAAATCACACTAAATTGACCTTTGCAGCGACTCAATTCTCTTTGAGTTCACTAAATTGGATTACGCTGTTTGGGTTTGCCGATTAGATGAGTAATCCGCCAATCAAATTGCTGGCAATTTCGATGTTCAAGAAGCAAAGACTCTCGGATCATTAACAGTTTTGATCTAGCCACAAAGCGGAAAATCGTGAGAATTTGGGTCGTTGTGGAGCCGTCTCGTTCTTGTTGTCAAGTCCCCATCCTGGGACCTTGCGGGTCGTGCTGCAAGCCTCTCTTTAGTGTCATCCTCCAGGTAGATCATGCAAAAGACTTTAGTACTTCTCAAACCCGACTGCGTTGAACGTCGTTTGATTGGCGAGATAATCGGCCGATTTGAAAACAAGGGAATCAACATTATTGCGATGAAAATGCTTCGGGTAACTCCAGCCCTGTCCAAACAGCATTACGCCGAACACGTTACCAAACCGTTTTATCCGAATCTGGAATCGTTTATTACTTCGTCTCCGATCGTTGCGATCGCACTCGAAGGGCTCGAAGCGATTCGGGTTATTCGCGATATGCTTGGCGCGACCAATGGACTCAAAGCGGCTCCTGGTACGATTCGCGGCGATTTTTCCAGCTCCCGTCAAATGAACCTCGTTCATGCTTCCGACAGCGAAGAATCAGCCACTCGCGAATTGGCTCTCTACTTTCAGCCAAGCGAACTGTGCCAATACACCCCAACTCTCGTTGGCAGCTTCCGAGCTAGCGACGAAACCTAAGACAATAGCCGTTTGCTCCTTTTGCATCGGCAACACCTTTACCACTGAATATCCCAATGCGTCGCAACGACATCCGAAACATCGTCATCATCGCTCACGTCGACCACGGCAAAACCACTATGGTCGACTGCTTGCTCAAACAAAGCGGTCAATATCGCGAATCGCAATTGCAAGGCGAACGCATTCTGGATAGCAACGACTTGGAAAAAGAACGCGGTATCACGATTCTTTCTAAGAACATTGCCATCGAATACAAGGGGGTCAAAATCAATTTGATCGATACCCCTGGCCACGCGGACTTTGGTGGTGAAGTGGAACGGGTCGTGCGTATGGCGGACGGTGCGCTCGTTCTGATGGATGCAGCCGAAGGCCCAATGCCTCAAACCCGGTTCGTCCTTTCCAAGGCTCTCGAGGCTGGCGTTAAGCCGATCGTTGTTATCAACAAAATCGACCGTCCCGATGCTCGCTGCGATGCGGTCGTCGAAGAAGCGTTGATGTTGCTCGTCGACCTCGGTGGCGAACACTTCATGGACCATTTCGATGTGGTTTTTGCTTCGGGTCGAAGCGGCTACGCTACACTCGATTGGAAAGAACACGGCGATACGATGGCCCCTCTCTTGGACATGCTTCTGGAGAAAATTCCTGGTCCTGACGTGGAACCAGATGCTCCGCTGCAACTCCTGGTTACCAATCTTGATTGGTCGGACTATGTTGGACGAATCGCGATCGGCCGAATTCAATCCGGGACCATGACCAAAGGCCAACAAGTCGATTTGGCCAAAGACGAAGGCAAGGTTGTGCCTGCCCAAATCGCCAATCTGCAAATGTTCGATAAGTTGGGACGAATCGATATCGAGCAAGCCTCCGCCGGTGACATCGTTGCGGTCGTGGGAATCGAAAATATCGATATCGGGGACACGATTTGCAATCGAGGTGAAGTCAATGCGCTCCCTCGCTTGCGCGTCGACGAACCTACTCTGGAAATGATCTTTAGCATCAACACGTCTCCTTTGGCCGGCAAGGACGGGAAATACGTCACGACTCGTCAACTTCGTAATCGCCTAGAAAAAGAGCTTGAACGAAACGTGGCTTTGCGCGTCCGACCTGTCGAGGGGAGCGAAGCGTTCGCGGTATGTGGACGAGGTGTTCTCCACCTTTCTATCTTGATCGAAACCATGCGACGCGAGGGTTTCGAAATGAGCGTTAGCAAGCCACGAGTTGTTCTTCGCCATATCGACGGTGAATTGCAAGAGCCGTACGAAGTGTTGAACATCGAAGTTCCCACGGAGAAAATGGGACCGATCATGGAGATGGTTGGCAATCGACGCGGCATCCTTGAGGAACTCACCCCTCGCGGCGACTACACCTTGCTCCGTTTCTCGATTCCAGCTCGTGGACTGATCGGTGTTCGAACCAAAATGCTCAACGCTACTCAGGGAACAGCCATCATTCACCACCGATTCTCTGGCTACAAGCCCATGGAAGCAGAGTTGCCACGCCGATTGAACGGTGTCTTGGTTTCGATGGTCCCTGGAAAAGCGATCCCGTACACATTGTTCGCCCTTCAAGATCGAGCTGAGCTTTTCGTAGGGCCAGGTGATGACGTTTACGAAGGAATGATTGTTGGCGAGAATGCTCGCGACAATGACTTGGTCGTAAACCCTACCAAAGAGAAGAAACTGACAAACGTTCGCGCTGCCGGAAGCGATGAAAACATCATCTTGAAACCCCATAGACAACTGTTCTTGGAAGCGGCACTAGAGTACATCGAGGATGACGAATTGGTGGAGGTAACACCCAATGTGATTCGAATGCGAAAAGTATTCTTGAAGGAAAACGAAAGACGTCGCCAATCCAAGTCACCAGGCGAACTGGCCATCGGCTAAAGTTGAGAACAATTGTTCTACTCTCGTGGCGGACGCTGCTAGCGTCCGCCTAAAATCCATAAGCCAGCTACTAATCCATTACCGAACTAAATAGCCGGAACGCGTTAGCGTCCCGTTCAGCGAAAACCGGCGGCCCTCCTGCTTATAACCGATTCCGAGGACGGCTGTTCTACTCCTGCTCCCGCAGTAGTAGCCTATAAAGTCGCTCATCCCTGAGCGTGTCGGCTATCCACTGGCAACCTTCAAAATTCCCTTGTTTGGTATGCTCGTTCGGAACAGATACCACATAGGCTCCGGAGCTTACTCCCGCTTTGGTTCCGGTTGGACTATCTTCTAGCACCAGCATCCTTCCCACGTCGATTGACATCCTTTGGGCTGCGGCCAAATAGATGTCCGGAAACGGTTTTCCACGGGCTACGTCCTCTGCTGTAATCACGAAGTCTACGCGATCGAGCATCCCTACCAGTCTTAGTGCCTTTCTCGCAAAACTCTGCGACGAACTGGTCGCTACACAGCGTGGCAAATTCAATCCATCCAGCTCTTTCATCAATTCTATTAGACCTGGCATGGCCGCCAATTGCGTTGGCAATATCCCTTCAAAGATTCCGTCTGTTTCCCTCTGTAATTCTTGCCAAGTTTCCCGCATTCCTTCTTCCCTGATCAACACGCCAAACGCTTGTGGAGCTGGCAGTCCTATCATTTGGCTCCTTACTTCGTCGCGGTACAGCTTCCCTCGCCGCTGCATGAGGATGTGGCCTACTTGCTCGTAGAGGTCTTCTGTGTTGAGCATCAGTCCATCCATATCGAAGGCCACTGCTTCGATCCTTTGCTCCCTTATTTGCGTGGATAACTTGTCTAATGGTATTGGCTTTTCTTGACTCATCTTCTTCGTTACCAACATGGTCTCTAGGGCTGTTCAATAGTACCACTTTTGCAAACAGCTTTAGTTGGCCTAAGCTTCCTTCTACTGACCGCTTTTCCACTATTCGAAGACGCGGTTTTCTTCCCCCATTTGCCAGTGTTTTACCTGCTTTGGCCGAGGGTATGAACAGGAATTCGAGCCCCTCTACAAATACAACAAGTATATAGTTTTATTTAACTTATTAGGACATGGTCCAGCCATCGTTCAACGTAGCATCTTTGGAAACGATGGCGATGCCATCTCGAACGTAGCAAGGTTCGTATTGATCAGAATCGCTCACAGTGAGTCGGTTGACGACTTGGACGTGTCGGCCTATTCGACAGTTCTTGTCGAGAATGGCGCCGTCTATGAGGCTTCCTGAGCCTATTCCGACGGGTACTTTGCCTTCGACCTTGAGTGTGGCCAGCTCTTGTTCGGTTTCTAGGTAGTCAGCACCCATGATAATGCTGTTTTTGATAGTCACTCCTTCGCCGATGACACAACGAAGTCCGATAACGCTATTTTCGATGTGAGTCCCTTTGCCGATTCGGCATCCATCGGCGATCAGCGAGGTAGTGATGGTGGCGCCGTCGACGACCGACGGAGGCAAGAACCGAGCTCTGGAGTAAACGGGACGATCGGCTGAGAAGAGATCGAACGGAGGGTTGTTTTTGGTGAGGGCGAGATTGGATTCGTAAAAAGCTCGGATCGTTCCGATGTCTTCCCAATAGTCGTCGAACAAATGAACTTGAACTTTGCGGGAACGAATTGCTGCAGGAAAGACCTCTTTGCCAAAGTCGCTGTAGGTAGTTTTATTGAGGATATCGAAGAGCAGTTCTTTGTTGAAAATATACAAACCCATACTTGCTAAGCAATCGCGGCCTTGGGATGGAATCCCGCGAGCATCGATCCAGGCGGGGCTAGTAGAGACCATGTTGATCTCTTCGTCCGTCTTGGGTTTCTCAAGGAAGCCGGTAACGCGGCCGGTATCGTCGCATCGCATGACCCCCAACGCGTGTGCTGCAGAGCGATGGACTGGGATAGCGGCGATGGTGACGTCGGCATTGGCGTTGACATGGGTATCGAGCATTTTCGAGTAATCCATGTGATAGAGTTGATCACCGCTCAAAATGAGCACATACTTGCAATCGTTTTGATCGAAGTAACGGAGATTTTTGCGAACAGCGTCAGCCGTCCCCTCGTACCACTCGGTCCCACCCTCCATCGTTTGCTGAGCGGCCAAAAGTTCGACAAACCCGCCATTGAAATTGTCGAACCGATAGGTTTGGCGAATATGCTGGTGTAGCGAGACGCTCAAAAACTGGGTGACTACGTAAATACGATTGATACCGCTGTGCAGGCAGTTGCTGATAGGAATGTCGATCAGTCGATACTTGCCAGCCAGAGGAACAGCTGGTTTGGCGCGAATCTTGGTGAGTGGAAAAAGTCGTGTACCGCGACCACCACCCAGGATCAAAGAAATCACCTGGCGCATATCATTGAGCATCGAAATCACTTAACCTTTCAACCAAAATCATTGGAGGCGTACATCATTGCAAGTAGACACCTCCACTAGAATACTCTAAACCGCATAAACCGGACAGTTTAGCAAGAGAAGAAGTAAGCGATGAATGGACGCGATTTTGAGAAGACTTTGCGGATGGCCAAGCTTATGGTTAGCTTCCCATCAGTTAGCGAAGTGAGCAACGAAGCCATAAGCCGGTTCGTGGCTGACGAGCTCGAAGCCATGCAATTCGCGTTGGAATGGCACAGCTACATGGATGCCAAAGGTGAGAAAAAAATAAGCCTAGTAGCTAAACGAGGAAGCGGAGTTGGTGGAGTAGCGTATTTGGCTCACACGGACGTGGTTCCAGCTGAGGATTGGTCGGTAGGTTTTTGTGGACCCTTTGAGCCAAAGGAAAACGGTGACCGACTATACGGGCGAGGGACTTGTGACATGAAAGGTTCGCTGGCCTGCGCACTTCAGGCAGCTAGGTTGATAGACCCGGCGTCGCAAACGCAACCAATCTACTTCGTGATAACAAGCGACGAAGAAGTTGGGATGTTAGGAGCCAAACAAGTGAACGCGGAATCCAAACACTTTCAGGAGATGGTAGAAAACGACACGGTAGGCATCGTAGGCGAGCCCACGCAACTAGGGGTTTTTCACGCTCACAAGGGAGTACAACGCATAACCGTCCGGTCGCGAGGGAAAAGTGCGCACACAAGCACTAACGCGGGGATAAACGCTAACTACCAATTGATACCCGCTCTACCGGAACTATTGGCCATTCGCGAGGAGAGCGAATCCAATCCCAACTACCGCGACCAAAATTTCGAGCCTCCCAATCTCTCTTGGAACATGACGATTATCAATGAACCCGAAGCGGTCAACGTGACGACCTCGTTGGCCCAAGTGAACATATTTTTGCGGACTATGCGTGGTGTAGACCACTTACCACTGCTACAAGCAATCCAAAAGCTTTGCGAAAAACATAAGCTAGAGATGGAACTTCAGGACGGAGTGAATCCCTGGCAAGTGGCTTCGGATGCACCCTGGATTCGAGATATGCTGCACTTGGTGGAAGCACAGGAGTCTAAGAGTGTTTGCTTTGCCACGGACGCAGGCATTTTGCAACGGCTTCGAAGGATGATGATATGCGGTCCAGGCGACATAGAACAAGCGCACCGAAGCGACGAATGGATAAGCTTCGAACAACTTGAAAAAGGGGTAAAAGTCTACTGCAAAGCGTTCCGATATTGGACCTGCAAGTAGGGTAGCACCTGCCGAGTGCGACTCTACGCTGGTAACGACCCAGTACACTAGCCAGTCGCATATTCAAAGATAGTAGACGAAGCGGGAAGATAGTAGACAAAGCGGGAACAGTTGAGGACAAATGTTCTACTATGTTCACTTCGCCACTGCAGTTGCAGCAGGGCTAACCTCGGCTTTTGGTGCTTTTTCCTGCCGTCTGCGTTCGGGCACTGCGGGTGAGACCTCGGTCATCCGGTTGGGGTTGCCCGGTTGCTTTTCCAGCACAAATCCATCGTAAAGGTCGCCAATCGCTGTTCGCGATTCGTAAAATAGTTTGTCGCCATCGATGCGAATCACCTGGTACAACTGGGCCTCGCGAACGACACGCGACCACAAAGAACGCAGATCGTTCTGAGCGTCCCCAAAGTAGATAAACGAAAGCGGTTCGTGAGTTTCTTTCTCAGTCGAGAAGTGGAACCATTCACTCCAGTTGGTTTTGTCACCGACTCGATAAGCGTCTTGCCATCGTCGTGTGCAAATAGCATTTGGATGGCAGGAAGACTAGCGAAACAAACGGCTGCGACAAGGAGCTTGAACTACTTAGGAAACATAAGACCGCCTGGAACAATGAAAATGGAGTGGGAAGAGGGCTACGGCGAGCCGAAATTCGCATTTTAACCCTTTCGTGTTAAGAATAGGTTATTTAGAAATTGATTTCAGATCCAACTTTTTTAATCACTTTTTTTTGTAGCTCCGCAGGGGATGCGGCCCGCATCCGATCCGACGCTAGCAGCGTCGGCGACGTGCAGTCGATGCAGAATCAATTGGGCCATGTCGACGTTCAGTGCGCCTGCCGTGGCTCTCCATCCGGGAACAGCATTGAGTTCGAGTAATACGTCTCGACCATCTTTGGTCGGTAATATGTCCACCCCGATCATCCAACCCCCAATCGCTTTGCTGGCTCGAAAGGCCATGGAAATTTGCTCAAACGTGGGTGAGTGCGGGATCGCTTGTCCGCCCCGCGAAACATTGGATCGCCAATCGCCGCAATTCTCGCGGCGCACACAAAAGAGCTCTTCGCCAACAACCAACAACCGCAAATCATACCCATCGCTTTCCAGAAACTCCTGGACGTAAATAACCGATTGCAATTGTTCCAACGTGCTAAACACACGCCATGCCATATCGCGATCGGTCACTCGAACGATGCCTCGTCCTTCGCCGCCAAAGATCGGCTTGACAATACAGTCACCCCCCAGCGCTTCCCAAGCAAGAAGCGCGTCATCGCGGGTCTGGCAGCAAATGGTTTTCGGGGTAAGCAATCCAAATCGCTTTGCGATATCGAGAGTCAGCCATTTGTCGATTGCAATCTCCAAGCAGCGAGGTGCATTGAGGACATTTACCCCGGACGCTTGAGCCGCATGAAGCGCATTCATTCTAAAAATGATTTGCTCCACGGAGCCAATCGGCATCGATCGCACCAAAACAGCATGGCAATCCGTAAGGGCTAAAGCTCTATTGTCATCTCCCCTTTCAGATCCTTGCGACCATGTCTTCGCGATGGGGATAGCGTTGGTGTCGGACCATACGCTGAGCTTGCTAAAGGACAAAGACTCGACGGCGGTCCTTTTCTCCTCGGGCATCGTTGCAGCAGCCCGCTCCAAGTCTTTGATGTACCAGCCCGTCGCTGAGCCCAAAACTCCGACACGCAAAGTGCTGTTCTTTAGTTCACGCAAAGTGTCGATCATGAAGCGTCGACCGACGCTGACAAATCAACGAACGATTCCCCAAACGACTGCGAGAGAACATCCGGTCGAATCGAACCATATCGAAAGGATCGACCCGTCCTGAGATTGACGAAGGTGATCATCGCGGGACTAAACAGCCCTGGATCGACTTTGTAAAAATCGTAGTCATATTTTTTGAAGGTCTCAGCGAACGGAACACCATAGTCGCGCGACGCAAAACTCGGAACGTTCGGTCCCAATTCTTGGATCTGATGGTCGTCTGCATTCACCCACAAGGTAACGTGAGCGCCGTAAAGGATCGCATCGTTCGTTCGACCAATACCTTGAACAAAGTCCAACGCCGGGGGTGGCAAAGGAGCAGACCCATAACCCGAAGCGACTCCATTCAAATCGAACCCCAGCTCAAATAGTTTATGCAAAGAGGTCTCAACGCTGCGTGCTACGACTTGAATGGTGCCAGCGATGGAGCGTGTGGGGGCCACACAGATCACGGTGTTTTCGGCCTTCACTCCACATTCGGCTGCGATATATTCGGCAACCGATTCATCCGGGAGTGAATCGCATTCGAGCACACCCACAGCATACTGGCTTGAGTCGGAAACACCGATACTCTGCAAAACGTGTTCTTTGCCGCGCTTGGCACGCATCGGACCAGAGCCCATTGCAAAAAACTTATCCTTTTTGACCGGCCAGCCGGCATATTGGGCGGCCATACACGCATGCACTGGATCATCGGTCGTTACTTGAACCAACGACCACGGCCCAATCGATGATTCGGAGGGATGAAGCTCGATGGCAGCTCGACCTGCCAAACATATACGGGCAAGCATCAACCCAGCTTGCAAGCCTCCGATTGCTTGAACACCAAAATCCAAAACAATCGCGCCATTGCGAAGCCGTTGTTCGCCAACACGCCACGACTTTGCATGGTCCATCGTCGTTTTGCAAAGCTCAAAGGCTTCTTTATTGAGCAGTTGATTCATTAGCGGACATGGTTTTTATGAGCCAAAAGTGAAAGTGGAACAAGATTATAGCCGGTTTGGCGACTAAGGTTTTGGCGACTAAGGTATCGTCAAGCTACGTCGACCAGCATTGACGGTATTTATGCCCGATGCCTTCCTAGTCAACGAAGAAGCATCCCGCCGCCGCATTCTGCCCTGGGGCGAATTTGCGATTGCGTTGCGCTGCGGACTCTTTGAGACTCTTTGGCGAGCCTGCAGCGCTGCCGCGGCCGAAGTATTTCTTGAAATTCCAGACCAAGTCGCTCCACATCTTGCCATCAATCCCGATCCGATTAAGGATCTGTTGCAGGTTTTTCGGAACGATTGTTGTCTCATGGCTGCCGAGTCGCTGTTTGCTTGTCCACTTGAGCAACTTCAGATAGTCCATGTTGTTCATCCAAAGAAAGCCTTTGTCGCTGGCTCGCACGCCGCTGGTGCTTGTTTGTGCGCCAGGTTTGCCGCGTTCGTTGAGCGTGAGCGGCGACAGCCAAGCGTCGCGCAGGATTGACGAGCCACGTTTCTTCTTGGCATCGGCTTTTTTCTTGCGCAGTTGATCGGGGGTCGAAGTGCGGAGGATTTTGCCTGCTTCTTCGGTTTCGATAGCGACTAGATCCACAGCGGCCGATGCGATCGTGGCTCCGCTTAGCGCTTGGATGCGATCGTAGGCGGACGTGTGGACGGACTCTTCGGGGGTTGCGGCCATGGCGGCGCGGATGGGGTTCAGATCGACGTACATGCTGCAGGCGAGCAAGCCGGCTTCGTCGGTGATGGCTTGTGCTTTGAAGCGACCTTCCCAGAAGTGGCCGGTGACTTTGTCTTGGAAATTCGCGAGTCGAGCGATGGGTTCGCAGAGGGCTTTCATGAACCAGGAGGGGTTTGAAAGTCGTTCGCGGATCACTTGGATACGTTTGGAATCATTGGCGAGGGTATCGACAGCGTTGGTGGTGGGGTCGGCGAGATGTTCATCGATACGTTGTCCTGGGAAGATGCGGAGCCAGCGGAGGGCGACATCTTTATCGGACCATTCCAGGACGACATCGGGCCGGTTTCGAGCGACGATATGCAAGTGATTGGAGAGGATTGCGTAAGTCAGGACATCGATCCCGAAGACCGAGGCGAGACGTTCCAATCGGGTACGGATCCATTCGCGGCGGTGTGAGTAATCTTTTCCGGTGTTTTCATCGAACCCGGTCAAGAATGACTTTCTGACGCATCGTTGCGTCAAATGCAGGATACAGACCTGGTTCGGGTCAAACTGTTCAGCACGCGGTGTACGAGGCATAAGCGATCTCCTTTGGTTGCAAGTATAGCAAACTCAAAAGCCCTGTCAAGGCAGGTGCCAGGCACCTGCTAAG
>JBBRGW010000031.1:0-16248 GCA_038223525.1 Pirellulales bacterium | reverse complement strand
CCATGGAACGCCCAGCTGCACCTGAGTTGAAGTACATAAAGTAGATCGGACAAAACACAATAGAGCCCCAAAACATCCACTTCCACCATCCGGGCAGTGGATTGTCGTATTCCTGAATCCCATCGTAGCTGTGCCCGAGCGAGGGTTCATTGTTCGTCGAATGCGTACTCATTCCTTTACTCCTCGCCATGGATCAACCACGGCGTCTTCGATCGGAATGCTTCCAAAGCGCGAGGCGGAATCCTTCGTCAAACGTGTCGTTCCCCAAACAATGATTAAAAAGCAAACGCCAAAGATCACCAGGGCGATCTCCTCAAAGTTGGAGTAGTCCAGCTTCGAAACAATATCTTTTAACATCCATATTCCTTTCTTAATTTTGAAATAGCAACTCGCGATTAGCTGAATGGCGTTAGTCGAGGTGAAGTGAACCGGTCGGTGCTAGCCGTGGGCCGCAGTTGTACAACCGATTCAAACATTTCAACATTCCGAGTTCAAGCCCGAAGCTAGCGCTCTCGGTTCACGGTAGGGAAACTGGGTTAACGTCCAAAAGTTTGATCACCTCGGCGTCTTGCGCTAATCCGCTCGCAGGCTCAGATACAACTGCAGTCTCGGGTAATGGAGTCACTACAGGTGGATCCACTCGGAACAAGTCCTTGCCGACCCTCTGCAAGTAGGCTATCAACGCGATCGCGGTAGAGTCTTTGATCAACTTGCCTTCGAAAGATACAGTTCCTCCCTGTGCGATAATCTCAGCCGCTACGACTTCAGCCTGCTTGTGCGCCATGGCTTCCGCGTCGGTTAGTTCTGTTGTGTAGGGAGCCCCTAGAAAATGAACCGCTTGAATGCGTTTTTGGATGTCACCGAAGTTGAGTCGTTCCAATAGCAAATGCCGGTAACTCGGCATAACAGTGCCGGGTGATCGCTGTTCGGGGTTGTTAAAGTGCTCCCAGTGCCAGAAGCTGCTTTGCCGACCACCTTCGCGGGCCAAGTCGGGACCAATTCGACGCGAGCCCCATTGGAATGGCCTATCATAAATGAATTCGCCAGCCTTGCTATATTCCCCATAACGCTGCGTTTCGGCAATCATCGGGCGAATCATTTGAGAATGGCAGTTGTAGCATCCCTCACTGACATAGATATCCCTGCCAGCTAGTTCGAGAGGCGTATAAGGTTTGACGCTCGCGATAGTTGGTATATTGCTCCGAATCAAAAACGTCGGAATGATTTCGAACAAACTTGCAACCAAAACAGCGATGGTAGTTAGTACGGTAAACTTCAGCGGCAATCGCTCCCAACGCCGGTGCCAATCCATCTTGGCCACACGGTCGATTGCAACGGCCGCATCGAGCACCGGCGCACCGGCTAGATTGCTTTCGGGAACAGGAACATCCACGAAGCCGCGTTGAAGTCTCGGTGCCTTGTAGATAGGAATTTCGTATTGGCTAGGACGGTTCAGCCACGTCATGGTTGCATTGATCGCTAGCATGATGACGCCCACTACAAATAGCCCCCCGCCAAAAATGCGTGCCCACCAAAACGGAACAATAGACTGCACCGTTTCGACGAAATTGGGGTACTGCATGCGACCCAGATCATCCATCGCTCGCCACATCAACCCCTGGGTGATGCCGGCTGCGTAAATGGGAACGATGTAGAGCAAAATACCGATTGTTCCTAACCAGAAATGCCATTCCGCCATGGATTTGCTCCATAGAGGAGTTTGGAATAGCCTCGGCAGAAGCCAATAGATCATCCCAAAGGTCATAAAGCCATTCCATCCAAGGGCGCCCGAATGGACGTGGGCAATTGTCCAATCCGTGTAGTGCGAAAGCGCGTTGACACTCTTTACGGAAAGCAGTGGGCCTTCAAAGGTCGCCATTCCATAGAATGTGATCCCCACAACGAAGAACTTCAGCACCGTATCGGAAGTTACTTTATTCCAAGCACCACGTAAAGTAAGTAACCCATTGATCATTCCTCCCCACGAAGGCATCCATAGCATAACACTAAACAACATCCCAAACGTACTCGCCCATTCAGGCAATGCAGTGTAATGAAGATGATGCGGACCGGCCCAAATGTAAAGAAACACCAACGACCAAAAGTGAATAATACTGAGCTTGTAACTGAACACGGGTCGTTCGGCTGCTTTAGGCAAGAAATAATACATCAGGCCAAGAAATGGAGTGGTTAGAAAGAACGCTACCGCGTTATGCCCATACCACCATTGCATCAATGCGTCCTGAACGCCCGCATAAACCGAATAGCTTTTCCCTAGACCGATCGGGACGACAAGATTGTTGAACACATGCAGAATCGTAACAGTCACGATGGTTGCGATGTAGAACCACAATGCGACATACATGTGCCGTTCTCTACGGTTCCAAAGTGTCATGAAAAAGTTACCACCGAAGAAGCCTAACCAGACGACCGCTATCGCCAAGTCGATCGGCCATTCCAGCTCGGCATACTCCTTGCCTTGAGTAATCCCGAGAGGCAATGTAACAGCCGCTGCGACGATGATGGCTTGCCAGCCCCAGAAATGAAGCTTCCCGAAAGTATCACTCCACATCCTGCATTTGCAGAGCCGTTGTGTGCTGTAATAGATCGCAGCAAAAATTGCATTGCCAGCAAACGCAAAAATCGCTGCATTGGTATGGACCGGGCGAAGTCGACCGAAAGACAGCAGTGCACCGATAGAACTATCTAGACCACCAAAAAGGCCCGGCAGCACAAGTAGCAAAGCGACGAGAAGGCCAGCCAGAGTCGCAACCATGCCCCACACAATCGTTGCGGTAACGAACATCCGTACGATGGAGTCGTTGTAGCGAAAGGATTACATCACACGTGGTTGCGTAGGCGTGTGTTGATTTGCCGTGGTAGCTTGCGCGGTCTCGACTTTCTTCGAGGAAGCTACTGATAGGTCAGTCATCTTTATCCCGTCTGTTGGTAACTCGTAAACGATGCCGTTATGCCAATCGATCAAAGCAACGCTTGTGCCGAGTTCAAAATGGATTGATGCGCATCGCATGCGGAATGTGCCAGAGACAATGGTTTGCATTGAGCCTGACACATGCTTTCCCCGCGATTTCGGAGCTAACATTTCCTTCCTGTTACCCCAGCCAGGCGCTTTTGTCGCACCTAAATCGGAAATTCCGTCACACTCTTGGCTCACCTGAGCAAGTGTGCGAATCGGGCAAAAGTGAGGCGTTTAGTCGCGCCGCGGCATGGTAAGATACGAGAAATGCAATTCCACAGCCAGGATTTTGGCCGTTCACTGCAGATGGCATCGAGTTTGCACTTACGCGTACAACTTAATCGTTCCAAAACACAGCTTATTGTTCTGATCGCAGTAAAGTCCCCTGAATGCAAATCGCTCCCCTTTTAGAACCCATTGACCTACTGCTTGTCGACGACGAACCCGATTTTTTGGAACCCGCGTGTCGATTTTTTCAGAGGCAAGGATATCGCGTTTCGGCGGCTGCAAATGCAGAGCAGGCGATTGCGGTCCAATCGGCACAGCACTTTCATATTGCGGTTATCGACCAGAACATGCCGGGTATGAACGGTCTCGAGCTATTAAAGCGGCTGCACGCTAGTGACGAGGAGCTTCGTATTATCATGCTGACAGGCGGGGGCAGCATAGCCTCCGCTGTCGAAGCGATGAAGAACGGCGCAGTCGACTACCTTTCAAAACCGTTCGGATTGGACGATCTCGATACGTTGATTCGTCGGGCAGCGCGTTCGAGTTCGCTCGAAAGAGAAAATAAACACCTCAAGCGGCAAATCTCACAATCGCACACCAGCAAACCGCTCATTGGAAAATCGACAGGCATCGCTGAGGTCAAGCGATTGATACAGCGAATTGCGCCAAGCGACAAGCCGGTGCTTATTCTAGGAGAGAGCGGCACCGGCAAAGAGTTGGTTGCTCGAGCCATTCATGAGCAGAGCGCTTTATCCAATCGCCCTCTTGTAGTCATCAATTGCGCAGCATTACCCGAGTCACTCCTGGAAAGTGAGTTGTTCGGACACGAAAAGGGGGCTTTTACCGGTGCTGTAGATGCCAAACCCGGTCTATTTGAAATCGCCGACGGCGGAACATTGTTCATCGATGAGTTTGGCGAACTTGCAGGGGGACTTCAAGCCAAATTATTGCGAGTGCTCGAAGATGGTTCCATGCGTCGCATTGGTTCGGTTAAAGAAAGACGAGTCAAAGTAAGATTGATCGCAGCAACGAATCGAGACCTTTCCAAAGATGTCGCCGACGGCCGCTTCCGTGAGGATCTCTACTATCGCGTCAATGTTCTGTCGATCACGATTCCGCCGCTTCGTGAGAGAGTCGACGATATCCCCGTGCTGGTCGAGCATTTCTTAGGCAACGCATGGAAACTTGGGCCGGGTGTTTCCGAACTGTTTCAGTCCAACCCATGGCCGGGCAATGTGCGTCAGCTTATCAACGCATTGGAACGAGGCAAAATCCTTGCCGATGATTCCTTGATATCAATTGGTAACCTGCCGCTCGAACTGAGGAAATCACCGCCCATCGAATGCCCCCCCTTGGTCGAAAATGCGGTTGGTATCGGCGACTCAATCCCCTTGGAATCGTTATCTCGCATGCATATCTCCGAAGTGCTTCGCCGCAATCACGGAAATAAAGCCAAAGCCGCAAGAGAACTTGGCATCGCCCGACGAAGCCTATACAGAATCTTGGAAAAATGGGAAGGGCCAGGAAACGCCTAGCCGACAGCGCTAGCTGCGGGTGCACAAAATTACCTCAATGCAAATTAATGGAGACGTATCAGCTGCTTTGCAGCGCCATCAAGGCCTGCACTGCTCGATGTATCGAAGCCTTCTGCGATTCATTCAATTCACCTAACAACGGCTGCATCGGACCGGTCTCCGCGATTCCAGCCGCTGCAACCGCTTGATGCAATACACGAATCGGTTGGATCGAATTGCGCAAATCCTCCAATGCCTCAAAACTCTTCCGAATCGACTCCGCTTTTTCAAAATCATTCGCCCGGATAGCTCGCATCATCGACATGGACCTTGCGGGTGCAACACATACACAACCGCTAGTAAATCCACCGACCCCAAAATCTCTCAAGTGAATGATTGCAGGCTGTTCGCCGATCCCACTTACAATCATGTTCGCCGGAACGACCGAAAGTATCTCTCTTAAATAGGGATCCACGCTCGGATTCTCACGCACGACCGCATACTTGATCCAACTGACCAATCCATCGCGAACCAAGGATTCAACCAACGCGGGTGAGAGCCATCGATCGTGCTTGATGTACAACACGATCGGCTTGCCATACTGCTCGACGAATAACCTGACTCCCGTTGCGATACCCTGCTCGTCGGCAATCTCCTTCTGCGGCAAAATCATGACCGTCGGAAAGTTGAAGTCCCTAAGCACTTCGGCTTGATCCATCATGGTCCCATAAGTCGGACCGACAGACGGAATAATCCAAGTGTTTTTCGCGGCGGCGCTTGAAAGCATCGATAGCGTGTCTGCATATTCCGCAAGACGCAAGTGGTAAAAAACCGCGTTGCCACCGTAAAGCAAAGTCGAAACTCCACCCGCTTCGATCGAACGGATGATCTTGGTGTTTTCCGTCGCAGAGACTTTGCGCTGCGAATCGCGTGCAAGTGGCGGAACCGCAATCACACTGTTTGCGATCAACTCGGGGGTAATAGCAGAAGTCCACATTAGAAAATATCCGGTTCTCGATTAGAAGAATGTCCATGAAGGAAATCAAAATCGCAGCCTTCGTGCGCTTGTGTGACGTGGCTTGCGAAAATACGATGATAACCTCGCGTCCAAGTTGTGGTAGGAGGCACCCACTTCTCGCGTCGTTTATTCATGACCGCCTCGTCGACCAAAAGCATCAAGCTTCGATTCGCAACATCCAATTCGATCATGTCGCCGTTCTCCACAAATGCAAGCGGCCCACCAACATGTGACTCCGGCGAAATATGGAGAATGCAGGTGCCGTAACTGGTCCCGCTCATTCGCGCATCCGAGATCCGGACCATATCGCGAACTCCTTGCTTGAGCAGTTTTTCTGGGATTGGGAGCATCCCCCACTCAGGAAACCCAGGCGCACCGATCGGGCCAGCACTGCGAAGCACAATCACCGTGTCGGCATTGACATCCAATTCCGGCAAGTTAATAGACTTCTTTAGTTCCGCATAGTTGTCGAAAACCAGCGCTGGTCCAACGTGCTTCTGCAACCTCTGTTCAGCCGCCACCGTCTTGATAACGCAGCCATGCGGAGCCAAGTTCCCACGCAGCACACAAGTTCCGCCCGTGGGCCAAATTGGGTTATCACGTTGTCGAATGACTACATCGTCGATGACCTCCGCAGCCTCAATTTGTTCGCCCAACGTCCCGCCATTGACCGTCCTAGCATTCAATTTCAGGAGATCTTTCATTCTCGACAAAAGTCCAGGCAAACCACCTGCATCGTAGAAGTCCTCCATCAGGAACTTGCCGCTGGGCCGAACATCAGCCAACACCGGTACAATCTTGGACATGGCATCGTAGTCATCAAGCGTTAATTTGATTTCGGCCCGTCCAGCCATCGCAATCATATGCACGATCGCGTTGGTAGAACCGCTAATCGCCAACTGAGTCGCCATTGCATTCTCGAAACTATCTCGCGTCAACAAACTTCGAGGCGTCGTATTCTGCCAAGCAAGTTCGACAGCCCGCCGGCCAGTTGCTACTGCCAGTCGACTGTGCTCGGCGACAACCGCAGGAATACTCGCTGCATTGGGCAATGTGAGACCCAACGCTTCGGCAATACATGCCATCGTAGAAGCGGTTCCCATCGTCATGCAAGTTCCCGCCGAACGAGCTATGCAATTCTCGACCCCTTTCCAATCGCAATCGCTAAGATTCCCGGCACATCGTTCCGCCCAATACTTCCAAGCGTCTGTGCCGCTGCCAAGTGTCTGATCTTTCCAACGCGCCTTGAGCATTGGCCCTGCCGGAAAGAAAATCGACGGGATATCTGCAGAGATCGCACCCATGATGAGGGCTGGTACCGTTTTATCGCAGCCACCCATCAAAACTGCAGAATCGATCGGATGGCATCGAAGCACCTCCTCGGTCTCCATGGCTAAGAGATTCCGATAAAGCATCGTCGTCGGCTTCATTAACATCTCGCCCAGACTCATCACGGGCACTTCGACAGGGAAGCCACCGGCTTGCAGCACGCCTCGTTTGATCTCGTCAACCCGTTGCTTGAAATGGGAATGGCAAGTGTTCAAATCGCTCCAAGTATTGAGCAAAGCGACGATCGGTTTTCCCTGATAGTCCGCATCATCAATCCCCATCCCCTTGAGCCGCGAGCGATGGCCAAAACTACGCAGATCATCCGGTCCGAACCAGCGATTGGAGCGAAGTTTTGTCGGATCTTTGGTCACAACAACGTTATCTGATTCGCTCATCAACTACAACTCGATTAAACGTGGCGGCGGCTTCAAGGCTTCGATGGATGGCTGTGGCGTCGAGCCGCAGTACCGCAAATCATATTGTCACATTGGAAATCAAACAACTCGCACGCTGCCCGCGAAGTAAGCAAATCGGCGCGAATCATAAATCGGCCTGTCGCGGATCGCCTTGTCCCCAATTTCAAAATCCGGACCTACGGCCGTAGTGTAGTCGATCGGATTCCAATTCGGTTCGAAACGGAAGTGCATGGGATGGCTATTTGCCGTTCTGTTGCTTTTCACCCACAAATGGTGGAAAACAAGGAACAACTATGTGGTACCAGTAACTAGTTGTTTTGCCATGATGCACCGCCATTGACCTATTCGTCGTCGCAGTGTTCGAAGTGTTTTGTCGGCCGCATACTTTTCCGGTTGTGTGTCTCGAAGTCGTTCAAGCAACGAGGATGCAGCAACATCTGGTTCCTTCTGTAGCCATTCAAGAATGGTCGTCCAATCGCCTTCGAACGGATCGAGCCGTGTGCGAAGTCCATCGAGCAATGCTTGTTGGTCCACTTTGGGAGGCTTCGAAGATTCAGCAGGAATGAATCGGTTCAGGGAATACAGGAAGGAATCAATGCAGTCGAGAGACTTGGCTCGTTCAAACTCAAGGGCGATGGAATACAAATAAAAAAGTAGGTCTTCGAATTTCAAGAAAGGGAATACCCATCCATGACCATAACTAGCGAAGCTGAAAAAGCTTTCTCAGCGCAGAAAGTAAAGTATCTCGCTGTTCGCTTTGGGCTACATCGCGAATCGATTGGAGCGGCGAATGAAGCAGCTTGTTAATGAGACGGTCAAACGCGGCATTAATCTCTTCCTGCATTTCAGGGGAAGTCGAAGACATTGCCTGCTTCCCGAACAATCTACTCAACTCCGACTGCTTCATTTGTTCTGCTTGATCGCGAAGCGCACGTATCGTTGCGCCCGAAGAACGATGATTCCAATCACCAAGCAGCCTATCTAACTCCTCGCGAATGATTTTTTGGGCCTTTGGCAGTTGCTGTTCACGAAATGCAAGATTCCGGTCGCAAACCGCTTGAAGATCATCCACAGAATACAGATACACACCTGGCATTCGTCCAATTGCGGATTCAAAATCGCGAGGGACCGCCAAGTCCAGGATTAATAGCGTCCCTTTGCTTCGTTGCCCGGCGATGGCTCGATACCTGCTCTCGGTCATGATCGGTTGAGATGCACCCGTGGTGCTCACCACCAAGTCCGCATCCGCTAGCAATGAATCGAGTTCCTCCCACGGCTTGCATTGGACAGAGAACTTTCCGGCTACCGCAATGGCTTTCTCATGCGAACGATTCACAACCGTGATTCGAGACGCTCCAGCGCTGCGGAGATACTGTAAAGTTTCTACGCCCATTTCGCCACTACCGATGACTACAATTTGCTTATCATCAAATCGTTCGAAGACATCGGATGCAATTTCGCTGACCGCAACGCTCGGGACACTGATCCGTCGGCGGTGAATTTCGGTTTCGTTGCTGACCCTTTTCGAAACCTGATTGGCATGCTGGAAGGCTGCGTGCATCAACGGTCCAGTGACTCCACTCTCGGTTGCGCGCGCGTAAGCTTCATTGACTTGCGATGAAATTTGAGTTTCACCGAGAACAATGGAGTCGATGCTACTCGCCACCGAAAAAAGGTGTTGGATCGCAAAGGTTGATTCGAGTTTCAAAAAGTATTGTTCAAACTCGATGGGCGGTTGATGGTGAAAGCCAGTGATAAAATCGACCAATTCGTTGGTCGTTGGCAATTCCAAATCAACTGCGCCGGCGTAGAGTTCGACGCGATTGCAGGTGTTGAGCAAAACACATTCGCGACCAGGAAACGTTTTCCGAAATGTCGAAAGCGCTTCACTGCACTGACTGTCCGTAAACGAGAGTCGTTCGCGAATGGCCAGCGGTGTCGAGTGATGGCTGCAACCAATCATTCGGATTTTCAACGAACACCCCCGTCCGCCTTGTCCGCTGAGGTCTGTCCCACTGACTTAACCGTGGCGTCTCGCCCTCCGTGAGGCGCGCTCACAACCAAATAGAGCGCGAACCCGACAATTACAAAAGACAGGATATTCATCCACGCGGTGAAATTGCCTCGCCCACGTTTGGCAAAATACCATTGAACCAGCGATGCAACTGCAAGCCAGAGAAAGAGTCCGCTTGAAAAGACAATTCCTCGGTCCGCCCAATTCACGCTTCCATCCTGTACCAAATTCATGAGTACGCCAGAAACGACACCAAGCCCAATCGACGCTGCGCTGCAGAGCAAACAGGAACTGCCAAAAACCTGCAAGTACTCCAGAGAAGGGAGGCGAAGAAGACCCTTCGACGCGCGCTTTGCCTTTAGACGCCTTTCCTGAATCAAATACATGATGGCCATCGCAAATCCAAGTGCGACAAACATCGTGCCAATCGTCATAGCAATCCCGTGAACGAGCCGCCATTGTACGGCAGAGGAGGCTTGGTTGATGGGCAGAGTCGGTATGGCAATCGCTCCACCAATTAGCGCCAAAAGCAAGGGTAGGACAAACAATCCGAACCAGCTTTCCGTGCGTCTCAGGAGCAAAACCATGTAAGCGATGGCCAGACCCCAAGCAGTAAGTATTCCCCAGTCATGCCAAGACAAAGCGAAGCCGCTCGATCGGGCCGTCACCGCCGCCAAGAAAATCCGATCCAACAGATACAGGCTGTGTGTCAATAGACCGATCGCTGTGCTCAACACAAGCAACTTCATTAGCCAGGACTTGCCTCGCGGCGAGAGTCCAACCCAACGTCCCAGCTCTAGGCAGAAGACCATGGCATACGCTGCTAGAAAACAAGTTGCGTTTGGCATCGAGCGAAATCACACCTCTCTGGACTTTCGCAATAAAACAAAAAGCCTCGTCATGGCGACGAGGCTTGGTTTCATCTTAACTGCGAGTCGAACTATGGCAATGAAGATCAATCTTCTTCATCTTCGTCTTCGTCCTCATCCTCATCGTCGTCATCCCAGTCGTCATCGTCGTCCCAGTCATCATCATCCTCTTCGTCGTCTTCGTCTTCATCTTCGTCCTCATCGTCGTCGTCACCGACCTCTTCCCATTCGTCTTCTTCGACGTCGTCCGCTTTCTTTTTGGTCTTCTTGCGCTTGACGCCGTCAATATCCTCTTCCTCGTCGACTTCGTCCTCGTCTAACTCTTCGTCGTCTTCTAGGACTTCGTCATCTTCAATCTCATCATCATCGTCGTCATCAAAATCGTCTTCGTCATCATCATCTTCGTCTTCTTCCTCATCAAATTCGTCTTCATCGACCATCACAATATGTGTGCTGATCAGCTCGGTCGAGCGCAAATTCCAATTCGGTAACTCTGACTTCAATGATCCACGCAACTCGGTAGCCGCTAGCGTCATTTTCACAATGGACTCCTTACTTTTTTGAGCCGACCAATAGGGATGGGAGAATTTAACAACAGTTCTGTACTATGGTAACGATTCAATTTCCGTTGACCACTTTGATTCAGTAGCTTATCGGAAATAGGCAGGTTTGGGACTCGCCGGAAGCATGATTACTCAATGTTTCAAAACGGTCAATGGTGCTGGGCATTTGTCGACGGCTGGCGACTCGCCAATCCGTCTATTTGACTATGGATATCTTGCGCTGATAGGGGATTGCCCGCAAGTCTGGATGCAATGTCGGCTTCGGCAGATCGAATCTTTTGTGCTCTTGGGAGCGAATCTAAAGATTGCAGCCCAAAAAGCAACAGAAATCGTTTTGTTGTTCCGTAAAGATAGGGGCGGCCTAAATCTTCATGCCGACCACAAATTCGGACTAAATCTCGCTGCATCAGCTGCCGAAGCACCTCGTCGCAGCTCACCCCTCGAATCGCCTCGATTTCTGCCCGCAAAAGGGGTTGTCGGTACGCAACTATCGCCAAAGTCTCTAACATTCCTTGGCTGAGCAACTCTTCCCTAGGCACATGGTCAAGCCGTCGAAGCCATGACGAAAACTGCGGTCGTGTCAGCAATTGCATGCCACCCGCAACCTCTTCAATGCGAAATGCATGTTTATGCAAGTCATACTGCTCGTTGAGATGCCTAGCCAATGTTCTTGCCTGAGTTGCGTCAGCCAATTCGGCCAGCACTGCAAGCCGCCGAGCTGACAAAGGCTCCTTGGCAATCATTAAAATGGCTTCAAGGATGCGAGATTTTACCGAAACAGAATCGTTATCAAAATCGATCGGGGGCGATTTTCCAATCGCGTTGCTCTTCGATTCGCCGGCGACAACCACGACGACATTGCGATTCAGAGAAGTCAGAAGTCTCGCACGCCAGCGAAAACCCTTGCCCACTGCCGAGGAGTCGTCTCCAATTTGCCTCGGGCAAATAGACGCACCTGGCCAAGCGGTTGATCGCTGGCCAACGCTGGCAAGGGAACGGTTTAAGTGCGATACAGCCATTTTTTTTGACCCGTTCGTTATTCGATCCGTCGATTTGGGGCTTACGTCAAGGATTCCATGCGAATCCCACTACCCTCGCTGAAAAGATTATACTGAATTATTCACGTCGAAGGAGACTTTCGTTTGTCCTCCTCGAAATTTGTGCCGTGAGGCAACGTCAGGCAAACTTTATCAGCCAGCAACCAATGGAAACAAGCACACCCAGACAAATTCCGGTTCGAGGCCTACTCATTGGAGTTGTTTTTCTTTTGCTGGGCGGCCTTTTTGCCGTTCCATGGTTCTTGTCTAGCATGGTGATAGCTGGCGTGGAGTTTTGCCCTCAATTATTTCAAAAACGCGATTTTTTTTATTATCGCATCCCTGGGACTAAGATTCGCGTAGGCAGCACGACCTTGTCAACGGCCGCAAGCCCAAGCGGTACACCCGTTTTGACACACCTTGTCGCAAGCAGTCCTGTGGAATGGCAAGTGGCGAAAGCATCGCAGGGGGGTAACGCTGTGGAGTATGGTCCAGGAATTTTGCTCGGCTACCTGAGTTCGATGAATGCAAACGGTGCAAATGCCTGGGATGACTGGTCCTTCAAGAATCCCGCTCATGCGAAAATTCTTTGGCCGATAGTTCAAGAGGCTGCAGAGCAGAACCTTTACTTCTGCGTGCCCGAGCTTTTGCAGCATGCTCATAGTCAAAAAAATCTAGGTGCGTTGAACCGCACGCTGCGATTGGTTTGCGTTGAGGCTGCCCAAACCAAACTGTTGGCGCTCGTCGACAAACAAAATCTTTCCGCGAGAAGCGAACTCCAATCTTGGGCCTTGGCTATCGTCAATGAGTTTAAGGACGACGCCGAGTTCGAATCGCAAAAACCTGACTTTGCAAAAGAATAATCAGCGACTTGGTGTCTGCTTGGCAATTCGTCCGGCATGGCGGTCTCTGCCGCGATGTCCGGCAAGTCCGTCTCTGCCGCAAGTCCGGCACGACCGTCTCTGCCGCGATGTCCGGCTCTGCCGCGATGTCTTGGGGGGCCTGCCGCTTACAACGGCAAAACCAACGTTTAAGCCTCAATTGCGACTGGCATATTCTTTGCCGATGTCCAATCCTTCAGTTCTTGCCAACGAGTTGGCATCTGAGAAACTGCTGTAGTTTGCCCAAGCTCAGAGCGATTCTTTTGGAACCATGCGGTTACAAGTCCAATGGTCTCTTCATAACGCATGTACCCTGTCCCCACGTTTTCGCCACTCCCATGCCACCGGTCCAAATTCGCACGGCAGGTCCGCCATTGCCCTCCGTTTTTGGGTGCCTCGATAGCATGCTCTATCCCACCTTTTCTAATCAAGTACCAGATATCACGACCATCGCAACCCGCTACTGAGTAGACAAAGGAATACTGCTCGCGCGCTCGTTTGAAGCAGGCGAGTCGATTCGAAAGCCATTTCAAAATCTTGAGATCGTCTCGCATTCTTGCGGCGTGTTCAAAGTGTTGTCCAATGGCCGCTCGCAGCATCTGCTGCTCGACTTGCGGCAACACATCGATCGAGGTCCCATTGAGGAATCGCAATGCACTTTCCACCTGCTCATCATATTTCTGGCGACTGCATGAACGCAAACAGGGAGCCAGGCAAGTGCCGATCTCTTGCCGAACGCAACCCGCCCTCAACTCCAAATCGAAAAGCTGCAGCTGATCCGAATACATCATCGGCGTCTTTTGGCTGCAGTCCCTCAATAAGTAAAGACGGTTTAGCGTCTCAACAGCTCGATGCAAATTCCCCATCCCGGAAAATGGCCCATGGCAGCTAGCTGCATTGGCATCAAAGTATTTGCTCAAATAAAATTGCTCAGCGGGCGCATTGCCTATGCATAAGAATGCTTGCTGCTGTCTCTTGGGCATGCCAACCACATTGAGCCGCGGTTGCCATCTGCGAATCAGCATTTGTTCACGAAGCAACGCGCCAAAATCGCTCGGCTGCTTCTCCCAAACAATCGACTCCGCATTTTGGATGATCCGCCCTGCTTTCTCGTCCGCATTGTTGGGCATGAAATAGCTGAGCAACCGGTTTCGCAGCGACTTCGATTTCCCGATGTAGATTAACCGCCCAGTTGCATCGAGCATCCCGTATACGCCAGGCAGCTTGGGAGCCAATCGAGCCACTTGCAAACGAAGTTCATCGCTTCGCGTCGAATCGATGCGGCTGAGAGTTGCACGCGGATGAGGCATCAATGCGTCTTCACCGAAATCCGTAAATACTTCGTTCCAGTTTGCGTCCATGCTCCCCTCCAGAAGAATCGAATTCCCTGCGGCTCGTACCGGAAGTTCTTCTGATGGTTGGACCAGACGAGCCATCCGCATTACCCCTGCATTATGTCCCGCTTGGCAGAATAGTCCAATACCAGACTAGGCAATAGCATTCAGGACTTTCTGCTTTCCTTAACTCAATCGGGTCGCCCACTACAGTTTTCGGTGAATTCAAGATACAACATTGGGTTCAAAAAAACAAAACTAGCAAAACTGAAAGCCTATTGAGCCGAGCCCTGCCTTATGAAGATCATTTGTAATCGTGAGAAATTGCTTGCCGCATTTCAAATCGCAGCCGGAATAGCCCCTTCCCGAAGTCCCAAAGAAGTACTCAATAACATCAAAATCGATGCCACCGAAGGACGCGTCGTCTTGATGGCGACCGATCTCGAAGCCGGGATCCGATTGGAAGTGGAAAACGTCGAAGTTCTCGTTCCCGGTCGTGCGCTCCTCAATGTTCAAAGGGTCGGAAACATCCTTCGCGAGGCCAGCGACGAGACGATGACGATCGAGTCGACCGAGAACTCCCTCGATTTCACCGGCAGCCATTCCGAGTTTCATTTGCCGCGAGCAAATCCGGACGAATTTCCTAGCGTGGTTGAGTTCTCCGAGGAAAGTTACTTCGAACTCCCTGCTCGACTGTTCAAGGAATTGGTTAAACGCACCATATTCGCAACGGATAACGAAAGCACTCGATACCAACTCGGGGGCGTACTGTTTGAAATGGACGGCGAACAAATCACCACCGTAGCAACGGACGGTCGACGCCTGGCTTGCATGCACGGTATTGGTACCTCGATCGGTGGATTCAAAAACTCCGGCATGTCCACCATCGTGCCAACCAAGACACTCACCCTCATGGATCGCTCCATCAGCGACAAAGATGAGACGGTCCATGTTGCGGCTCGCAGCAACGACATCTTGATTCGAACAAATCGATGCACCATTTATTCGCGTTTGGTTGAGGGACGCTATCCCAATTGGAGGCAAGTCATCCCGAGTCGCGAAGGGAAAACGAGAATCGAGGGAATGGTCGGGCCCTTCCTCACTGCGATTCGACAAGCGTCGATCGTGGCCGACCCTGAGAGTCGTGGAGTCGAGTTCGTTTTCGGAAACGGTTCGCTCGTGGTCGCTGCCCGAACCGCGGACATCGGTCAGTCCCGCATCGAAATGCCAATCGCTTATACCGGCGAAGAAGTCAAGATCACCATGGATTACCGATTCGTGCTGGACTTTTTCAAGGCCCTTGATCTTGAAAAAAACTTTGCAATCGAAGTGCGAAGCAACGCGGAACCCGCGCTTTTTTCAACCGACGACGGCTATACCTATGTCGTAATGCCGATGGCTCGAACCTAGTAATATACCCTTCCCTCTCCAAGATTCCTTTGGATTTCTCAAATGACCATTTCGGCATTCATGGACAAGCATTTCCGGCATTTCAATGCTCGCGAAACACTCGGTGCCGCTAAAGCCTACAAAGACTTCATCGAACTCGATAAGGGGGCCATGATGGTTTCTTTGGCCGGCGCGATGAGCACTGCGGAAATCGGAGTTTCGCTGGCCGAAATGATTCGACGCGGCAAAGTTCACGCGATCTCCTGTACCGCTGCGAACTTAGAAGAGGACCTTTTTAATTTGTTCGCACACAACGAATACAAGGTGATCGAAAACTGGCGTGCATTGAGCGTTCAAGACGAAGTCGACCTCAGGGACGCGGGCTACAACCGAGTCACAGATATCTGCATTCCAGAAACCGTCATGAAGCACATGCAAAGTAGACTGGTAAAGTATTGGTCCAAGGCGGCTGAACAAGGGGAAAGCTACTTTCCTTACGAGTACATGTTCATGCTCCTGGACGATCCGGAACTCATACCGTTTTACAATATCCCAAGGGAAGACTCGTGGATGATCGCTGCCAAGGAAATGGGCATTCCGGTTTTCTCTCCCGGTATCGAAGATAGCACACTGGGAAATATGTTTACCGCGCGCGTCATGGATGGTACCGTTACAAGTC
>JBBRGW010000030.1:0-16252 GCA_038223525.1 Pirellulales bacterium | reverse complement strand
TCAGTTGCTCTCCACCTCCCCTTGCGGGAACGCAGTTACTTTCAATTAATGGATTCAAATCAAATCCATGAAGGGACTTGCACCCTCCCATTTCGACGCCTTCAAAGGCGCACTAGCAGCGTCTCTCCGAGACGCTGATTTAAGCGAGTCTCGGAGAGACTCGCCTACATGTTTTGCCCACGTACTTGTGCAGGGCTGCTTAGGTGCAAGACTCTCGCCGCACACTCCGTGGCCGGGGCCGGCAGCGATCCATTTTCCGCCTGATGCATCCTTATTCCCGTGAAACAAGCCAATCGTAGATAGGCAATTCACTGGCTCCCTGTTTTCATTCCCCAAGCCATATCAAACCGCAGCCAGTTTGCCGCTTTGAATGTCGTTGTCGAGGGTGTCACCCGCGATCCAACCACTCATCATCACCATCGGCATCCCTGGGCCTGGATGGGCTGCACCACCCGCAAGATAAAGCCCTTTAAGGTCGCGAGAACGATTGGCCGGCTTGAACGCACCGAGGAATTTACCGTGGCTGGCGATTCCATAAATGGCCCCGTTTAATACGCGATAGCGCTTATGAATTCCTTCAGGTGTCAATGCGTTCTCCGACACGATTCGATCTCGAATGCCTTTCATGCCGGCTGTGTTTTCGAGTTTATCCAAAATCACCTCGCGGTACTCAGGCAACATTTTGGACCAATCATGGTCTGGCCGCAGGTACGGTGTATGCACCAGAATATAAAGCGCCTCGCCCCCCGGTGGTGCAACACTAGGTTCTGTCGACGCGGGTGCGCATACATAGGCAGTTGGATCGGGTGCCGGCATGCCTCGTTTGTAGATGTAATCAAACTCCTCGTGAGGATCCTTAGAGAATACAAAATTGTGATGCAACAAGTGTTCGTATCGTTCCTTCAAACCGAGATAGAGTACCACTCCCGAACAAGCCGGTTCGTAGCTTCGTCGCTTTTCAAACTTTTTATCGGTCACCGTTCCCTTCATCAATTCTCGGTGGGTTCGCACTGCATCGCAATTCGATACCACAGCATCAAATTCGAATTTCTCACCGGACGTTGTGGTGACTCCTCGCACGGATTTTCCATCCGAATCGATGGACGCGACATCGACTTGCGTTTTGATATCAACCCCCAGTTCGCGGGCTAGTTTTGCTAGTCCCTCAGGTACCGAGCGAGTGCCCCCAATCGGATACCAAACTCCTTCCTCGGTTTGCATATGCGCGATTCCGCATAACACTGCCGGAGAAGCTTCAGGGGAGGAGCCCACGTATTGGGTAAAGTGATCGATCATCTGCGCGGCTCGCGCATCCGGGACACAGGATCGCACTAAGCCTGCAACCGACTGCCCCATTCGCAAACTTAGAACATCCTTGAGCACAGTGGCCGAAAAGGCGCCACCCACCTCCATCGTGTCTCTGATTCCACCTACGTTTCGCCAAAAGAAAAATTTGTCCGAGACCTCGTGAAGCCGCTTTGAGATCTTAATGAACTTTTCGTATCCTTGGCCGACATTGGGGTTCGATGAGAACCGTTCCAAGTTCGCTTTCATCTTGGCCAAGTCTGGAACCAGATCGAGCACACCGCCATCGTCAAAAAAGCAACGCCACTGCGGATCGAGCGCGACCAAATGCATGTAGTCTTCGATGTTGCGATTCGCCTCGCGGAATATCCTTTGCAGCACCGAGGGCAAAGTCAAAATCGTCGGTCCCATATCGAATCGAAAACCGTCTTGATGCAACACGGCTGCTTTCCCACCCACCCATTCGTTTTTCTCGAGCAGTGTCACCTTGTGACCCCGAGCCGCGAGGGTGCAAGCTGCCGCAAGACCAGCAAGTCCACCCCCGATAACTCCGACATTCAGGACCCTTGTGGAACGCTCTATCATGAAATTCTCAATTCGATTTTGAAATCAGTTTGTTTTAGGATTTTTTGTCCGCGAAAGGCGATCACTATCGGCTTCCGCTCGTCGCTGGGACATGGCGGCCCGCACCGTTTGCATGAGCCCACGGAACTTACCCTTGATACTGCTGTGGTGGCTCAATTGTAGCAGGCCGTCTAGTAATTCCTGATCCGATTTTTCAGGCAGTTTCGCATGGGGCAACCAGGAACCTAATCTGGTTGAAACTACCTTGGGAAACGTCATTTCCAAGAGCCCTTCATTGCCGCGCGTAACGCCGAAACCACTTTCGCCTCGACCGCCAAATGGCAACCGAGGATCCGCGGTCGGAACGACGATATCGTTGACCGTGATAAAGCCGGCCGATACGAACTTGACGATTCGAAGCGCATCTTCGATGGGCCCAAAGATAGATGCAGTAAGTGCATACGGACAACGCGAATCGGCACGCAACGCTTCCGACCAGTCCTCAACCGGTATGATCATCGCCAGCGGCGCGAAAATATCCGCAGAACAAATTCGCATCTCGGTTGCAACATCGGTCAGCACCACATGCCCACAAGCGATCGAGTCCCCGTTGAACTCGGTCGAAGAAGACGAGATTCTATGGGCCGGTGCTGAAAACATACGCGCCCCCTTTTCAATCGCATCGTCTACTCCGTCCCAAAGCTGTTTATAAGTTGCCTTGGGGAGTTTAGTCGACCAGTTCTTCTGCCGAGGCTCGTCCAATCTTTGCTGCAACAATCGATGAAAAACTTCAGCCGATTTCTTGGGGACAAACACGCGGCGCGGAGCCATGCACGTTGCCCCACCATTGAGCCTAAGCCCAAAAACCAAAAGATCACACACACGGTGTATATCCGCACCGGGCAAAACATACATCGCATCACATCCGCTCAGTTCCATAACCGAGGGAGTCAAGCTGTCTGCTAACGCATGCAAGACCTTTCGCCCCGATCTACTACTGCCAGTCATGACGACTTTGTCGACACCTATTTCGATCGCTTGCTGCGCCGACTCAACCGTACTATCCAACAAAACGATCAATTCCTCTGGTACTCCCGCTTGAGCCAACAGACCTACCAATAGATAGGAAAGCCGGTCGCAACCGGGCGCGGGTTTTAGTACGACCGCATTGCCCGCCGCCAAAGCATGCAGGATTTGTACTCCGGGCAAGAACAATGGATAGTTCCAAGTGCCGATGATCATCACAAGCCCGTGCGGTGCGCGATGCACTGTCGATCGAAGCCGGCCTAACCACCAAGGCGACCCGCCGCCATCGAGATACCGTGGAGTCAAGATGCGTTTGCCACATCGATGAAGCCATTTCGCAGCATCTGCCAGCGGCATCAGTTCGGAGGTGATCGTTTCGCGAAAATCTTGACGAGAATGCGATTCGATCGCGTCTGCCAAATGATGTCGAGACTCTACCAAGAGAGACCGAAGCTTCGAGAGGATCGCCGTTCTTTCCGACGTCTTTCTTTGCCCCCATGCCAGCTGCGCATGATACGCCTTTGCGAAGTCTGCCTCCATCTTTTGGCGTGAAGCCAAGGATTCCGACGAGCTTGCATTGGGGAGTACGGACATATTCATACCACCAACATAACACCAGTGGCACTGATTGCAAACCGCTCAGGCGATCGGTGGGCTGGGCGTCAGACGGGACTGCTGAGTAACTGACTGGACCACGGTCCAATCCTGCGGAGTCGATCGTGAGCGTTGCATTTCAATTTACTTTCGAATCAACATTCGCAGGACAGGCTTATAGCCTCTTTGTACCCCACAAATTTTCCGGTCCACTTGTGAGCTTGCCTCACACGAGCCCAACGGTCCCCTTGCGAGCTTGCCTCACACGAGCCCAAGTTTGGGAGTTAGCTCGCAATCCCGCCCAATGCCCGCAAGTTCCGACCCGTTGGCTGCTGAAAGCAGCCAACGGGTCGGTACTTGCGCAGTCGCGGGAGTTTATGACCAAAGGACAAGCTGAATTGCCTGTCCTTTGATTATGCATTGTTAAAGCGACGCACATGCGAGGGACAGCCATGCCACCTCGCTTGCAGTGTTTTGCTTTCGGTTAGCAAGCCACTCAGGGCTAGAAGCCACCGCCAGCTTGTCCAGCTTTCACGCCGGCAGCAATGGCCTTCATAACTCCGTCTTCCAGTGACAAACGAATGACTGCACCCCGTTCGATGTTTTGACTATCGATCATGATACTATCGTTCCCACCCGATGCAGCGCTCAGCATGGCTTCCGAAATCGGTGTCGGCTCTATGGATTGAATGTAGTTTAGCAGTTGTGCCATACCCAATCGCATCTTCACCATTTCAGCCGGAGCAGTCGGTTTCGAGTTTCCTCGATCGATCGCGCTCTTGACACTCGCATCGCAAGATTTGCCAACGGCGATGTGAACCGTCTTGGGGCTGGTCGCAATTGCGATCGTTACCGAGCTGCCAAAGACCTTCTTCAATGCTTCGGGTGCATCTGGTGGAAGTGC
The DNA here is from genome assembly GCA_038223525.1 of Pirellulales bacterium. Lineage (GTDB taxonomy): Bacteria > Planctomycetota > Planctomycetia > Pirellulales > Pirellulaceae > JBKCUI01. The sequence continues at coordinate 11,859 of JBBRGW010000030.1, read as the reverse complement.
AGCAGTCGCACTGTGAAGGTTGAAGCCAGCGTGCTTCCCTGTATTCACCTTCAGTTGAACAGGAACTTTTTCCTTTGCAATCTCGGCAGCCAGTTCGGCCGCGAGCGCTTCGATCTTGGATCCGTCGGCTATCCCGATGCTGGCAACAATGTTCAGATCGCTTTTGACACTCACGTCGATCGCCGACTCCATTTTGCCTAACTTGGCGCTCTCGACCAGAATGTCAACAGCTTTTTCGATCAGCTCCTTCGCTTTCGCTGCCGAAGCAGCATCTTTGGCGCCTTCGTCGATGGATTTATAAGCTGCCTTGAGACCCGACTCGAGAGTCTTCTCCAGTTGACCAAGTTCCTCTGGTGCCACCAATTGGAAGGTTTGCAGAGTCATTGCCGAACCCTCTTGAGTGGTTCCAGCAACGGTCGTCTTGCTTGCTTTCATCTTTTCGATTTGCTTCGCGAACTTCGAATCCGCGACGAATTGAGTACCGAAGTCCAGAACGGTCTTCTTTTCTTGTTTGTTTACAGCCAAACCGATGACGACTTTTTCGGTCCCCTCAAGTCCTTCTTGCATTTGAGCGATCATTTGCTCAGACGTTTCTCTCGCAGATTCAGCGTCCGATGCGTCCAGATTTCCTTGGGACGCCATGCCTTGGTCTAACCCAGCCTGGACCTGTCCCATAAAGAAATCGACAAGTTCCTCAGGAATGTTTTGAGGATTCAATTGGATTCGAACATCGTACTTCTGAATCATCTTCGGGAGCATATCCCCCATCTTCTCGGTGATGTCTTCTAAGGCTTCTTCTGTCTGCCCAACATAAAGCCACTTGCCAACCTTCTTTGCATAGATCGTATTGCCAACGGCGAATTCATAGAGCCCGCCACCGAGATCGTTTGGCTCGCCAAAGGGACTGAGCTGGTCGAAAAACATCTCGAGGTCCTCGATCGGCAAACAGCCGACAGGCGATGGCGTTCCGCTTTCATCAAGATTCACAAAGACGCCAAAAGGTCGCGTTGTGTCTAAGCCGCCTGAAAACTGTTTCAAAACGGTTGTAATCCCCCCGGATGCAGCGCCTGCGCCTACCAACCTGGCTACGTGCTGGATGTTGGGCAATAGCGAATCGATTGCATTGAGCGCAACGACTACGACCGCTTCGTCGTCGGATTCGTCAGCGACCGCAGCAGGTATTGCCTTTGGAGCCGCAACCTTACCCTGAGCCTGACACTGGCTGGGCGCACTAAAAGCCGCCAGCCCAAGCGTGGCTGTACAAACAACTGCAGGTAACCATCTAAATTTCATGAACAAACTCCATTGACTCGGTATTTATTGACTCGAACTTGACAGGCATTAGCTAGAACAATTCGCGGAAGACCACCAATCCTTGGCAGAAATCAGCATTAGCTTATGAATTCCAGCGTTACTATAAACGATTTCATCACGACCGTAGATAGGAGTTTTTTGGCTCCATCTCAATCGCTCAGAAAAAGCGGATTGCGAGGTAGACACCTTATTCTATGCGCTATGGGGAGTGGTAGGATGGGACCATCGTCCCGTCCGTTGCTTAATCCCGTGCATCGATTCGTTCGGGACAACAGTCCCAAGCTACGCCTCATCGACGAAAACCGCGGTTAACGCCGTGCGGCTAATAATTGGTTGCCAAGATTGGCAAAGAAAACGCAAACCGACGTTCTACGTTAAAATTGAACCTACGTTAAAATGGATCACGCCATTCTGTAATGGACGATTACCGTTCTCGGAATACGATGCGACCCTTTGTCAGGTCGTACGGGGAAAGCTCAACGCGTACCTTATCGCCAGGGACGATACGGATGAAGTTCTTTCGCATTTTGCCCGCCACGTGGGCCAATACTTCGGACCCAGTTTCCAATTGAACACGAAACCGTGTATTTGCGAGAGCCTGCGTGACCGTTCCCTCTACTTCAAATGCTTCTTCTTTTTTGGCCATAAAGTTCGGTTAAGTGATTCTTTCCAACATCTACTACGTGAAACTACTATCGACAAAGCTAGGAAATTCTACTCTAGCCCTCTATTCCGAGCACTATTTATAGGCTATCGAGGGTCGAAACGTCCACTGCCAATGACCTAGAATCGAAGTCTTTTCTTGGATTAATGCAATGTCCCATCCCGTCGCGATCACTTCCGCACCTGCATTTTTCGACTATTCTCCTAGTTGTACTTTGATTCGACGACCTTGATCGCTAGCCTTTCGCTCTCTCAATGACCAATCCGCTTCACAGCTCCTATGTTTATTTCGCATGTCAACACGGTGCGGAAGCGACCATCAAAGCACAGCTTTGCGAACCCCAAGGCCCGTATCGCCTCGCATTCTCCCAAAAAGGATTCGTCACGCTCAAATCGGATCTTGTTACCCCTGCTTGGTCCAGGCCACTGCCGCAGTCTCCGCTGATCCGCGCTTGTGGCCACGCTCTCGACAAATTCGATGGCGATGATTCGACCGCGTTAATCCAACAAATTCTTGCAAAGTACCAAGCGACCGATTGGGATTGCTTGCACGTTTGGCAACGGGATGTGGCTCAACCGGGATGGAATGGTTTCGAGCCAGGTCGCTCACTACTGGCCGAATCGATCGCGGAACAGTTTCAAAAAGCGCTCGCTCAAGTCGCTGACGCTCGTAGTCGATCCGTCAATGCGATCGCGGCAGTTGGCTCCAAACTCCTGGAAGTTATCTTGCTCGAACCCAATCGATGGTGGGTCGCTGCCAAACCGGTGCAAACCGAATCCGACGGCTGGCCAGGCGGTGTCTATGCCGTATCCATCCCCGAAAACATGATCAGTCGAGCCTACCTCAAAATCTCAGAAGCCATTCCATGGAGCAGATTACCACTCCATGCAGGTGACCGCGTTGTCGAAATAGGCTCGTCACCCGGAGGTGCCTGCCAACGGCTTCTCGACTTGGGAGCGAATGTCGTCGGGATCGATCCGGCCGATATGGACGAATCGATCGCGAACAACCCTCGATTCGAACATTGGCGATCGAAATCGCAACAAGTAAAACGTCGCTTGTTCAAAACATTTCGCTATCTCGTTTGCGACGCAAACGTGGCACCGAATTACACGCTCGATACCGTCGAAGCGATTGTGACCTACCCTACTTCAAAGTTCCTAGGCTTGATACTGACCATCAAGCTCTCGACTTGGGAACACGCCAAAGAAATCCCACAACACATCGAAAGAGTAAAGTCATGGGGCTTCGATCGCGTGGAAGCAAGGCAACTCGCACACAATCGTCGCGAGTATTGTCTGGTAGCCGAACGTGCAGAGTAAGAAATAAACCAAAAGTTTTTCTCCCCCTCTGAATCCTCGGGAGGAGATGGGGAGTTAGGTCATCACCCGTTTCGTAATGTCGCATTTTCCATCGGTATTAGCTCCAGTATTTAGCAATTTTTCGCTTCAGAAACGAGGCGCTGCGTTGCAATTGTTCGATACCATCGACGCCATCTTCGATACTGATCCAGCCATCGAAGCCGACTCGTTTTAACTCGGTAAAAATTGCGTCGTAGTCGTTCAAGCCTTGCCCAATCTCGCCGTGCCGCAACCTCTTTGCATAGCCCGCTGCTCCACCCTCTTCCCGACGCAGATCCTCAAGCGTCCCTTCGATCAAGTAGCGATCGCTGGCATGCATTGTGACGACTCGATGCGAGACTCGCTTTAGCAACTCTATCGGATCGTCACCTGCAATATAGGCATTGCTGGGATCATAGTTGACTCCAAACGAAGGATCATCGATCGCATCGACCAGCGAACAGAAAACTTCCATCTTTTGAGCAAACTCAGGGTATTCCCAAAAGTCGTCCTTGTAATGGTTCTCTAAAATCAAAGTCACCCCGTTTTGTACGGCGTGCGGCAAACAAGCTTCGATGCTCTCGGCTGCCAATCGAACTCCTTGCTCGGATGTTAACTCGGGTCTTCGCTGACCGCTGAGCACTCGGCAATAACTGCCACCCAACGTCGCTGCCATTTCGATCCAGCGCTTCTGCTTTTCGATCTCTCGATTCCGAAAAGCCGGATCGGGATGCGTAAAGTCCGGTGAGCAACAAAGCATCGGGATCGTCATCGCGAGCGACTCGACCTGTCGCCTAAAAACGGGCCACATTTTTTGGTCCGCCATCTCAATGAAGCCGGCATAAAATTCAAGACCTTGGATCTCTAAAGTGGACGCAAGCTCAAACCACTGCGACAGCTTCATCGTGCCGTCTTTGCACAACGCCTGCATGTAGGCTTTTGGAAACGCGGCGATTCTAGGCATAGTAGATTGTGGTGAGAGGATTGATTGTCTGTTGCATTGGCATCCCGTTTTGGGAATTATGCCACAGGCAAGAAACGTCTGCCACTTGATAAACGGAAGATCGTGGGATCTACCGGGGCTGATCAGGTCGTTCAGCAACCTTGACCATGATTTTCAATTGGGCTTCGTCTCGAACGACCGTCAACTCGACCTGTTCGCCAACCGGAGTCTTTCCGATCTCAAAAATCAAGTCGGCCACACCTTTCACTGCCAGCCCATTGATTTTTTGGATCCAATCCCCTTCTTTCAAACCGGCAACCGCGGCCGGCATGTTCTCCACGACTCGTCGAACCAACGCTCCTCGAAGCGGAGCCTTGACGTGTCCCGGTATCTGGTCTTCATTGAATTCATTCGCATCGAATTCTTCCGATGCAACACTGGAGAGCCTCGACGGCGTTATTTGCTTTCGTTCGGTCGCCTTGACCAATTCGACTCCGACATAGCCGCGACGCATGCGACCCGATTCCAAAATCTGTTTGAAGACGATCTTAGCAACATTGCTCGGAATGGAAAAACTAACCCCTCGATACGATTCGCCAATGATGGCCGTGTTGATGCCGATCATTTCTCCTCGACCATTGATCAATGGCCCACCGCTATTGCCAGGATTCACAGCGACGTCGCTCTGCATCAAGTCGCTGTATTGAGGTGATGCTCTTTTTCGGTCACCTCGAATGAGCGGGTTGCGGATCGAATCTTCATAGCTTGTTCCGGTTAAGTCCAGTCGATGCTTGCTGCTCAAGATGCCAAAAGTAACCGAGCCCGTTAGGCCGAATGGACTGCCTACAGCCCAAACCGGCGAACCTACTTCGATGCAATCGCTATCTCCCCAACTGATAGGCAAAATTTCGTCTGCGTTGATTTTAAGGACAGCTAAATCCGTCATTTTGTCGAATCCGATCAACTCCGCTTTGCAATTCCTCTCGTCTGCCAACATCACATTGATCTCGGAACCCTCGTCCAAAACATGATAATTAGTGAGAATGAAACCTCGCGCATCCGCGATGATCCCACTCCCTTGGCCCACCTTGGTACGTCGAGGTCCCTCGTCCGTCTGTTCGCTCATCATGATGTGTACCACGCTTGGGCCCACTCTTTTTGCCACCGTTTGCGAAACGGTGCTCAGTCCATCAAGCGAGATGCTTTGTAATTGTTGGCCAGCCATTTCGTATTCCGCGCGCAATTGACCTCGGTGCCAAGCGTATCGCGAAAACTCCAACATCGATGGCAACATAAAACGTAGCGCTATGAGCAACACCAACACGACGGTCAAGCTAAGAAAAGTCGATAACAACAAGGAGGCTGCCGTCGGATGCTTGACGTGCTGCGGCAACGGAAAACTTAATTCTTCTGCGGCGGATTCTGGGAATAACCGTGAGATCGGTTTCGGCAAATCGGGCGAGGGCATCGCAACAGGTTCCGTTTCACTCATCGAAGCATGCCCTCTAGCAAAGAATCACAGCGATGCGAGCAAAATTGCTCGGCGAGCCCATTGTAACCGCATAAATACAGCCGGGGCAATCATTTAAAATGGGATTGCTAGTGACTTTCTTTTCTTCGGGCCAGTGATGTAATTGCCAATAGAGACTAAAATCGGCTTATACTTTGCCCCTAACTCCTACTGGATTTTTGGATCGGTGAGAGCTCAAACCGCGATCGATTTAACGACCGTCATCACGACTCCGGAAAACATCCAGTTCGAATATCGAATCGCGGGTCCATTTCGAAGATTGCCAGCACTCTTGTTAGATCTCGCGATCCGTGTGTTGTTTTGGCTGTCGGTGGTCGTGCTATTCGCGTTCGTTGGGTTCGCCATTCCTTTCTCTGGGCCTCTGCTCATTTTTGTCTTCTTCGTTTTTTGGTTTGGTCTCGAATGGTTCTATGGGATGTTCTTTGAATCGCGATGGAACGGCCAAACGCCTGGAAAATGGTTGACCAAGATTCGGGTGATTTCGGTCGATGGCCGACCGATTAACGGATACCAAGCGACCGTTCGCAATTTCTTGCGGCTTGCGGATTTTGCCCCGATGGTCTCTCTCGAAATGTTCGACCCGGAAGCGCCGCCAGCATACTACATTCCAACTTTTCTGGTCTCCTTGATTTGCATGACCCTCACTTCGCGTTTCCAGCGGCTCGGCGATTTGGCAGCCGGTACCATGGTCGTCGTCAATGAACGATCCTGGACACCGAGCAATGTCAAACTGGAGGATCCTCGTATCGTTTCGCTCAGCGAACATATCCCTCCCAACTTTCGAATGAGTCCCACGTTGGCCAAGGCGATTGCGTTGTATGCGGAACGACGCGGCCGAATTTCCACAGGACGACGATTGGAACTTGCCATGCATCTGGCAAGACCCCTTTTAAAGCAGTTCAATTTTCGCGAAGACACGAGCCCTGATCTGTTACTCTGTGCACTTTACTATCGCGAGTTCGTCTCCAAAGAAGCGTTTACGGAAACGAAGCGATTTGCGCCACCGGTCAAAACCTCCGTCGCTGAACCGATCATGGTCGCCGCGCAGGTCATGGTCGCCGAGCAGGTCATGGTCGCCGAGCAGGTCATGGAAGCGGTGGCTGTCGCGTCGGTTGCGTCAGTCGTCGACTTGAGCCCAATATCACCCGGGTCCGTTCCACCCATTTTGAAGCTGCCTCAATGAAGATAACAGTACAATGAGAACCACAGAACGATGAGAATCGCAGAACTACTGGAGAAGAGACGGCAAGGCTGGATTGAACTGGAACGCATATGCGACTCGTTCCAATCGGCTCGTTTTCCGTTCCCAAATAACGGTAGTATGGTTTCGCGATTCTCGGCGCTCTACCGCGCTGCTTGCACCGATCTTTCGATGGCCGAGCAGTACCAGCTCCCTCCTGCGACCGTAGAGTATCTGCATCGGCTCGTTGGGCGAGCACACAGTCAACTCTATCGATCCAACCCGTTTGCAAAGAACCGTTGGATGCTCTACATGTCCAAGATTGCACCGCAGTGCATTTTCCGAGACCCGTGCGTCAAGGTCGCGTTTGTGGTTTTCTTTGGCCTCTTTACCCTATCGGCCATTCTCGCTTGGTCGGAGACCTCTTTTCCTGGCTACGCGGAACGTATCCTAGGGGTAAAGAAAATTGAAATGATGGAGAAGAGCTTCAGCAAACCGCTAGAGGGCAACTTCGATCATTTCATTGTCAACTCCGGCTACTACATCATCCACAATACTGGCATCGGTCTGCAATGCTTTGCGCTGGGGCCATTGATATTGCCATCGCTCTGCGCACTGGGTTTCAATGCCGTCGACTTAGGTGCATCGTTTGGTTATATGGCCCGAGCCGACGTGGAGGAAGGGGACGTCTTTTTCCAGTTCGTAACCGCGCATGGCGTCTTTGAGTTGACAGCCATCGCGCTCGCAGCAGGGTCCGGGCTCCGTTTGGGTGTGGGCTTGTTTGCTACATTTGGACTGCGACGGCTCGATTCCTTCCGTTTGAATGCCGAGCGAGCGCTACCGATTATTCTGGCATCGGTCATGCTGTTCTTTATGGCTGCGTTTACCGAAGGCTTTATATCTCCGTCGCCGCTCCCTTATTTGGTGAAAGCCTCGGTCGCTATTCTTAGTTCGGGTTTGCTGATGTACTACTTCGTCGTCTTGGGCTACCCTCGCCCCGAATTGGCTAGGGAGATTGCGAACAGCGAAGACAACCCGTGGCGGAACATCGGAGCGGGCCATGCAACTCGATAGGACCGCGATCGTAATCGCCCAACGCTCTGCATTTGACGTAGTCGACTTGAGCTTGATCGTGATGCGCCGCTATTGGCAGTCGATCGCGTTTTTTGCCTGCGTTGGGATACTCCCCTTTGCGATCGCCGATTTTATTTTGTTGTGGCCAGTGTGCCAATACGAATCGCTATTGATCGCCTCGCGCGATGTCAGCAGCACGAGCGCCTACCATTGGCGATACATTTGGATCGTCACGGCATTGATCTTGATCCAATCCCCGTTTGCATTGAGCCCATTAACTTACTTTATTGGACAAGCGGTTTTTTTTGAGAGGCCGACGACCAAGCAAGTCTTTAGAGCGGTTTGGCAACGTTTGGGCGCGATGGTATTGGTGCTCGGAGTCTTGCGGATGGCTCTCGTCGCTTTCGTGCCGGCCATCATGCTCTTTTTTACCCCCGTGTTCCGCCCGGAAATCGAGATCCCCTTCTTTGTGCTAGCGCTGTGCGGGAGCGTTTACTTCCTGAGGGGCTTTCGGCCGTTTGCAGCGGAAATCCTCTTGCTCGAACGCTGTCCCGTATTCCGATCCAAGAAACGCCCAGACTTGTTTGCTTATGGCCAGCGGTCACGCTGGTTGCACTCCAGTTTGTACAACGAACTATTCGGCGTTCATGTCGGCGTGAACATCGTGGAAATCCTTACAGCGGCTTCCCTAGCGATGAGTGCCGTCTTTCTCGTGGGCGTTCTCACCGGCATTTGGAGCTGGGGATTTTGGATGGATCTTTTCCTCTACCCGCTAACCATCTGGATCGTTTCCACCTGGGGAGCAGTGATTCGGTTTTTGTTTTATATGAACTCTCGCATTCGCATTGAGGGTTGGGAGATCGAATTGCGATTGAAGGCCGAAGCGCAACGGCTAGAGGAGTGCTCACGATGATGAAATCCGTTTGGATCTTAACGCTGGTTTGGTTATGCCTATTCCTCTTCCTTTTCGTTGATGTTCCGTCGACGTTGGGTTGCGATCCGATAGTTCCGATTCCGAACCAAAGTCTACCTAACAAAGTATCTAGTGCCGAACAGTCAGAGATAAAACGATCCAATGACCCCATTTGGTTTGATTCGACCGATGGAACGGTTCGCCCTATCTCGAAAAGCGGATCGATTTACGTCGACGATCGGCACGATTCCGTGGCTGGCCCCACTGCCGCTTCTCCGCCAGGTTGGTGGAGCGCCTTCTTTAAAAATATCGCGGACCTGTTCTCATGGCTTTTTCAAGGATGGCAAGTTCTGCTCCTCCTCTTCTTGATTCCTTTGTTGATTTTGATTGGGTTTGCGATTTATTATTACGCGACCACACCTTCAAGCCAACGAGGAATGAAATCCAATTTGTCGCGAGGCGAAATCGAGAAGGCCAAGATCCAAGACCTCCCTTTTGAAGTCGAGCAGTCGATGTTCGGACTCTTGGCCCAAGCCGAGCGGTATCGAGCGGCAGGAGACTTTTCCAAAGCCATCATCTACTTGTTTAGTTATGCCTTGGTCGAGATGGATGGAGCACGTTGCATTCGATTGGAGCGTGGCAAAACCAACCGTGTCTATTTGCGAGAACTTAAGGATCGAGAAAGCCTGCGCGGCTTTACCTCACAAATTATCCTTGCTTTTGAATACTCATTCTTCGGGAAACACGTTCTGAACCAAGCTTCGTTTGAGCCTATCTGGCAGCAATTGCCGGCTTTCGAAGCAACCCTAAAACAAACGGCTGCGCCACCCAGCAACACCATTGCCAAACCGTTTGCAGGGAGGACCTGATGCCAAGACTCAAGAATGTTGCATGCCTCATCGCGTGGTGTTCCCTGGCGCTCGTCTCTACCGGTTGTCGCAGTACGCTTAGTACGCAATACGGTTTAAGCGAGGGGTATGATGCGAGATATAGCCCTGCTTCGGTCTCGCTCTTTCGAAATCTGTGCAATGCCAAAGGGCGTTCCACTCTCGTCGTACGCTCCTTTTCTCCTCGCGCAATGACCCGGTTGCAAGCGATCGTTTGGTCGCCAGATTCCTTCGAACCGCACAAACCAGAGACGTTGGCTTGGATCGACCGTTGGCTCAGTTCGGGTGAACGCACGCTCGTTTACGTGGGACGCGATTTTTCCCCTACGGCCGACTACTGGTCCCAGTCCGCCGACGAACTAGCCGTAAACAACAAATCTCCGAATGACTTGCTGTTTGCAAAGGAACAGCAAGCCACCGAAATTTTGAACTTGGATCGCATGCGATCTCGAGTTCGAACGAAAGTCGTAACTCCCTGGTGTTGGTTCGACCATTCGCCTGGACGGGAAGAGAGAGTCACAGCACTTCAAGGCCCCTGGTCAGAATCCGTGGATGCGTCCAAAAGCAGGCTCTTTGTTCGAAGCTTCCCTGCACCCTATTTAGCCGAATCGCTAGTAGCCCTTCAAACAGAAATGGACTGGGAACCCAAGGATGCGAAAGCAACCCCTGCCATTCCCGTGAAGCCCAATATCTCCACCGGATTCGAGCGGCAGTGGGTGGATTCGGATACGGACATGCTCCAGATCGTGAAGCCATTGACACCTCAAGGATTGCCGGAAATGGAGAACTTGCTCACTACGACCGAGGATGTGCCGTTGATCACGGAGCTTACGTCAGGCCGATGGGGCACTTCGCGCGTGATCGTAGTCGCGAACTCTTCCATGCTCTCCAACATCGCCTTGATCAACTCAGAGAATTTCATCATCGCAAAAATGTTGATCGACGAGCTACCTCAGAAGAACATCGGCTTTCTGACCGGCAGTTCAGATCCGCCAGTGCGCAAGGACGATTATGCAACTCAACAGAAGGGGTTCGAGATGCTGACCATGTGGCCACTCAACGTCATCTCATTGCATGCGGTCTTTCTCGGAATGTTGGTCCTGCTGGCAGCTTTCCCAATCTTCGGCCGCGCCAAACAATTGCCTTCGAAATCGACTCGCGAATTTGCTCAGCACATCGAAGCAGCGGGTGGGTTGCTCGCCAGATCTCAAGACCGATCGTATGCTCTCGCAACCATTTCGGAGTACTTTCGAGTCGTTCGCAAAGAACCAACTTCGCCATGGGCAAACGTCGATCCTATGCAACAACAAGAGCCGCAGTCTCCATTCGAAAAAACAGGCGATGGGAGTTAAACCAAACAAGGGTATTCGTTGACATGGCATACGAAAAATCGAATGAGGGATTGCTTCCCCGCAGTGAATTTTATGCGAGAGTCTTTGGGAGCTTCGGCACCACCTTGCTTATCGTCTCTTTTTCGCTTGCCATGGGCAGCGCCGGATACGCATACTTCGGCGAATTAGGCTGGGTGGATGCTTTGCTAAACGCAGCAATGATTTTGACAGGCATGGGGCCCGTGGATCGAATGGTCACGACTTCGGGGAAACTGTTTGCTGCGTTCTACGCCCTCTACAGTGGGATCGCATTCCTCTCGATGATGGCCATCATCATCGCGCCAATATTGCACCGATTTTTGCACCGGCTTCATTTGGAGGAGTGACAATTAGCGATTGTTTTGACAAAAAATGGTCGGTAAAAAATTGAGAAGCAATTTTGGTCACTTATCTTTTGACACAGCCGACAAAAGATAGGGGGAGGCAAGCCGCATTGGATTGCGGCTCCCCTCCCTCCGAACCGGACTGGCGGATTTCCCGCATCCGCCTTTCCAGTCAATCAAGACTACCAAAATAGGTGCCAGGCACGAATGGCACTGTTGCGATTGGAAATTCGCGCAAGGTCTCTAGCGGCTGAATGCGAATTTGCAGTAAAATCCGCCAACTTGAGGTGATTGGTCTA
>JBBRGW010000029.1:0-16276 GCA_038223525.1 Pirellulales bacterium | reverse complement strand
CAAAAACGTTTTGCCTTCGGGGGCGCTCTCAGGGTTTTCGCTAAGGAACAATCGGTCGTACAAACGGACCTCGACTTCGGCCGATTCGGCGGCAGAGACCCAATGGATAGTCCCTTTCACTTTTCGCTCGATGGCGGTGGGTGAACCGCTCTTGGTGGTCGGGTCGTAGGTGCATCTCAATTCGACAATGCAGCCGGTCGCATCTTTGATCACTTCATTGCACTGGATCACGTACCCGTATCGCAACCGAACCTCTCCGCCTGGTTTCAAGCGGAAGAACTTCGACGGTGCAACTTCCATGAAGTCCTCGCGTTCGATGAACAACTCTCTGGAAAAGGGGATTTGACGAGAACCGCCGTTGGGATCCTCAGGGTTGTTGACCGCATCCATCCACTCGGTCTGTCCCTCGGGGTAGTTGGTTAGCACGACTTTGATCGGGTCTAAAACGGCCATGAATCTGGGGGCAACTGAATTCAAATGTTCGCGCACACTCCCCTCCAGAACAACGACATCGATCGTGCTGCTGAATCGAGCGACCCCGATCCGATCGCAGAACATTCGCAAACTCTCCGGCGTGTAGCCCCGTCGTCGCAATCCGCTGATCGTGGGCATGCGAGGATCGTCCCAACCGGATACATGCTTCTCTTGAACCAGTTGCAGCAATTTGCGTTTGCTCAATACGGTGTACGTTAAGTTCATACGTGCGAACTCCATCTGCCGCGGGTGGTAGATCCGCAATGTCTTGCAGAACCAATCGTAGAGCGGTCGGTGATCTTCGAATTCAAGCGTGCAAATCGAGTGCGTGATCCCCTCGATAGAATCGCTCTGACCGTGGGCCCAATCGTACATCGGATAGATGCACCAAGCGTCCCCAGTTCTGTGATGATGCGCGTGCATGATGCGATAGAGAACAGGGTCTCGCAGATTGAGATTTGCCGCCCCCATATCTATCTTCGCACGCAATGTCTTGGATCCGTCTGGAAACTCACCCTTCCTCATCCTTGCGAACATCTCCAGATTTTCAGCGATGGAACGTTCGCGATAGGGACTGTTCTTGCCCGGTTGTGTTAGCGTGCCACGGTATTCTCGCATTTGTTCAGCGTTGAGCTCGCAAACAAATGCATGCCCCTCAGTGATGAGCTGACAAGCCCATTCATGAAGCTGTTCGAAATAGTTTGAGGCGAACAGCAATTGGTCCCATTGGAAGCCGAGCCAGTTGACGTCGGTCTTGATCGAGTTGACGTATTCCTCGCTCTCCTTGGTCGGATTGGTATCGTCGAAGCGAAGATTGCAATGCCCGCCATAGGTTTTGGCCAACCCAAAATTCAGGCAGATACTCTTGGCATGCCCGATGTGCAAGTAACCATTGGGCTCGGGCGGAAAGCGTGTGTAGACAGACCTGCCGATGAGCTCGGACTTGGTCGCAAAGTCTTTCTCGATCTCGGTTTCGATGAAGTTCTTGTGAGAGTGGCCACTGCCTGGGTCGCTTACATCGTTCACAGTTTCGATCTTCCTTGGTACGAGCGGGTTGTCATGCATTGAAGAATAGCTAATTCTAGCGAAAACGCCAGATTTCCCAATGGCATTCAAGGGTTCAGCTATCAATCGCAGCAGTGCAGCGTAGAATGCGATAAGAATGGTCCGATGTCCGGATTTGATTTCTGGGAAACCATTGCCAGCAGCTCGATCGTTCCGACCGAGCAATCACGTCGGTGACCGGCGTGCCACACTGATTGGTAACCGACTTGAATTTGAAAAGAAGCCGAACCAAAACGCTCGTGAAGGGTCCATTGCTTTTCGCGGCTCATTTTGTCGTTTCAAAACTTGCAATTCCACTGCAATTCCACTGGAAAGAGATAGATGCCTAACCCATGAGCCCTCGATTTCTGTTGCAGTTGATTCTTCTCGGCGCGATCTGGGGTGCTTCTTTTCCTTTCATGTTGGTTGCCGTCGTTGACTTCAGCGCATTGGCCTTGATCGAAGTGCGAGTGGCCGTTGGGGCTGTTTTTCTAACGAGCATATTGGCTATGCGAGGAGAGCTCGCTGGATTGCTCGGTAGGACGAAACAATTCTTGGTCCTTGGTGCAATTAACTCGGCGATTCCGTTTTCTTTGTTCGCGTTTGCGGCCAAGTATCAGACGGCCGGTTTGTCTTCGGTGCTCAACTCGACAGCTCCGCTTTTTGGTGCGTTGGTCGCTTTTGTTTGGTTGGGAGAACGGCTGAGAGTTGTGCAGACAGTCGGCTTAGTGCTGGGCTTTTGTGGCGTAGTCATTTTGGCCACTAGCAAGAATACATTGGATGGCAAATTGATCGCGATTGCCGCGGGACTGCTAGCAGCTTTGCTATATGGTATCGCGGCACACTACCGCAAGCGTAGTCTCAAAGGCTGCCCACCTCTTGCCGTTGCTAGCGGCAGCTTGATCGCCGCCAGTCTGTTGCTTTTGCCAACCATGCCGTGGGCTCTTTCCGACCACATGCCCAGCCTCAAAGCATGGGGCTGCGCCGTTTCTCTGGGTATTCTATGTACCGGAGTTGCCTATATGCTTTACTTCCGAATGATCGAGCGGTACGGTGCAGCGCGGTCGATGACGGTCGCTTACATGATCCCGATCTTTGGAGTGGTATGGGGATTCGTTTTTCTCAATGAGCCTCTCACCTTGCGGATGCTAGCCGGCGGAGCTGTTGTCCTTTGCGGAACCCTTTTGGTCACCCGTGCTGCAGCTTCTGGGAAATTGGTTGCGGCGACATTGCCCTCCCCTGGCAAAGCGTTCTAACTTTGAGTTGCATCGATTTCTTGCTCTCGGAGCAATGAAATCGAAAGCAGCAAGCGGCGTTGATTTTTCTGATTCCTAACCGGAAGGGAGAGCGAGGGACTAGCGATCTTTGGCGGATTTGGTAGACAACTGATTACACGTTTTTACCATATCGAATTTTTTGGAGAGACTCAATGGACATGCATACTTTGACCCGCGAATTGCAACTAGCCAACGACAGCAAGATTGTCATGCTAGTCGCCGACGGGTTAGGGGGATTGCCCATGACCTTGGGTGGGAAAACGGAACTTGAGACGGCAAAGACCCCCAATTTGAGCGCTCTGGCAAAGGTCGGGGTTCAGGGCGCAAGTATTCCGGTGAAGCCGGGGATAGCACCTGGCAGTGGGCCGGGCCACCTCGGTTTGTTCGGATACGACCCGTTGCATTATCAAATTGGACGCGGAGCCTTGGAAGCGACCGGCATCGGCTTCGAATTGCTGCAAGGGGACGTAGCCATACGTTGCAACTTTTGCACATTGGACAAAGCGGGGAACATTTCGGATCGCAGAGCCGGTCGTATCAGCAGCGAGGAGAGCGCTCCGCTCGCCATTTCGCTCCGACAGATCAAGATCCCCGGCGTTGAGATCTTCGTCGAGCCTGTCAAAGAGCATCGCTTTGTGGTTGTTTTTCGAGGTCCAGGATTAGGCGGAAACGTTGCTGATACCGACCCGCAAATGACTGGCGTACCTCCGCTTGACCCGCGAGCAAACGATGCAGCGAGCCAGCGTACTGCGGAAGTTGCGAAAGAATTTCTTCTACAAGCCAAAAAGATTCTCGCTTCCCATCCCAAAGCGAACTTCCACACAATGAGAGGCTTTGCGAACAAACCAGCACTCCCGTCGTACAGCGAAGTCTATGGACTCAAAGCGGCTGCGATCGCCGTGTACCCGATGTACAAAGGTTTGGCTAGGCTCGTCGGCATGGACATTGTCGGTTCGGCACAGACTCTCGCTGAACAAATAGATACACTGGAGCAGGTTTGGGCCAAGTACGATTTCTTCTTTATTCACTTCAAGTACACTGACAGCACGGGCGAGGACGGGAACTTCGCAGAGAAAGTGAAACGCATTGAGGAGTTGGATGCGATCCTGCCACGCATCACGAAGCTCGCCCCGACGGTAACGATCGTCACCGGGGACCATAGCACGCCAAGCTACCTCAAAGGGCATTCTTGGCATCCAGTGCCGACGTTGTTGGTGTCGGATTGTTGTCGCCCGGACCCTCATGTCACTTTCAACGAGAGCACATGCATCACCGGCGGCCTCGGACATTTCGAAGCGCAATACCTGATGACCCTGGCCATGGCCAATGCGGGACGACTAGGCAAATTCGGCGCGTAGTCATTGTGCCACGCGGGTACACAACGACTTATCGTCGCTGAATGCGATTCCAAGGTCGCATTACTAGTAGGTCGCTCTTGCCGAGAGCGACTTATCGCCCCTGAATGTGATTCCAAGGTCGCATTACTAGTAGGTCGCTTTTGCCGAGAGCGACTCATCGCCCCTGAATGTGATTCCAAGGTCGCATCCGGCAGATGCGACCTACTGAAACTCCTTGATGCGATCGTAGATCAAAGACGCACCTGTGCCTGGGCCACCAGTGAGACTTACTATCCCTTTTTGAACTCGAACACCCTCTGTCGGTGAATCGGACAGTAGCACGGCGCCATCCAAATCCGCGAAATCCATGAGCGGCATCAATTGAGCGGCGCCGCTGATGCCGATCGCACTCTCAACCATGCAACCCACCATGGTCTTCATCCCCAATTGCTTGGCTTCACGCAGCATTTTCAACGCTGGCGTCAGCCCACCGCACTTGCAGATCTTAACATTGATGCCGTGGTAAAGGCCTTTGCACTTCGCAACATCCGAGGCGATCTGGCAGTCTTCGTCAGCAAGGATCGGCAACGCGGATTGTCGGTATACCCGTTGCTTTTCGGACACGGGAATATCAATCGAAAATGGCTGCTCGATAAACTCAACGCCGAGATCCTTCAAGGGTTTGGAGTTCGCAATGGCTTGGTCGGGAGTCCAGCCGCAATTTGCGTCCACTCGAAACACGGCATCGGTGTGCTTGCGCAATTCGGCAACCACCTCAAGATCGTTCGCGGCCCCAAGTTTGATTTTGTAGATGCCCCATCCTGGCTGCTCTTGCAGCTTGGCGACCATTGTCGGAATCGTATCGATTCCGATGGTGTAGCTGGATTGAGGTATCCCGGTCCATTCGAGTCCCCAGTCTTTCCAAGTCGGAATCCCATTCTTTTTGCCGTGAAAATCGTGCGCGGCAATATCGAGCGCCGACAAAGCGAACATGTCACCGTCTAACGCATCGCGCATCGAAGCCCATATAGCGATCGGTGAGCCCTCGACATAGGGTTGGAGTTGCCCCGCCACTTTGGCGAGGGATGATGCAATCGAGTCCAAGGTGTGTCCATAAAAACGGTTCTCGGTCACCTCGCCAAATCCACAGACCCCGTTGTGCTCCAAACAAAGCAGGAGTGATCCCTGAGTGGCTATCGATTCTCTAGCAATAGTGAACTGATGAGCAAGCGGCAGACTGACACGAACCAAAGTCATTTTCATCGCGAAATCAACTCCTCTCGAAGTGCAATACTAGCCTGAACCAATTTGTCTGCGCCCGTTCGATAGACATCGCAAGTTGGCAGTCCGTATGTTGCTTCGGTTCTGGCAATTTCAGCCAACGCATCGGCATCGCTCATGGTCCGTGTGTTGATGGCGATGCCGATGATCTTGCAGGGGTGACGGAGGTTGGACATTACCTCGCAGGCTTTCATTTGCTCGATCATTGGTGGGATGTCGATATTGTCGAATCCTTTGACTTGTTTGCGCCCGGCTTCGTAGCAAAAGATCAAGCCGTCTGGTGCGCATCCATGCAGCA
This sequence comes from Pirellulales bacterium, assembly GCA_038223525.1. GTDB lineage: Bacteria > Planctomycetota > Planctomycetia > Pirellulales > Pirellulaceae > JBKCUI01. Next base: position 10,565 of record JBBRGW010000029.1, on the reverse strand, counting down.
GCCCCAACGTAACCGCAGAGTATGCGGGATGCGAAATACTTCCTTGTCCTTCGACGAGCAAGAAGTCATGCTGTTCGTTTTCGGCCACGAGCTCTTCTGCTGCTCCATTGACAAAGTCCGCGACGACGCAATCGATCGGGACGCCTTCCCCTGAGATCATGATCCCAGTTTGACCTGTCGCCAAGAATTTTGCATCATGCCCCAATGCCGACAGCCTCATTTGAACCTCGAGCGAAGCAACCATTTTTCCAATGCTGCAGTCGTTGCCTACCGCGTGAATTCGGACGTTGCCCTTGCGAAACAAGTGTCGTTTTGCAGTCTCTTTGTATTGATTACGACGTACGTCGATCAACTGTGCGCCGCTTGATTCAGCCAGGCTAGAATAGTCTTTGTCGTCGACTAGAAAATCATGAAGCCCCGAAACAACATCGATTTTGCGGCGGATGCACTCCTGGATAATGGGACGCCATTCGGAAGGAAGCTTGCCACCCGGCGGTGCTATCCCGATATACAGAGCGTCCACCTGAAAACTATCGAATTTCGAGTCAAAGAGGTTTGCAACGACAGGGGTATTGCCGCCGGTCCCAAACAACTCTTGCGCTGTTTTGCCCGCCTCTTTCTGATCGATAACGGCCGCGATGTCAGGCGTTCGGTAACGCAACATGCTGATGGCAGTCTTAGCGAGAAAGGGAGTCGAATAGCCGTCGGTAAGCAAACCGATGCGTCGATGTGACAACAGAGCCGAATGTGAAAGCACGCAAGTCCCCCTTTTTGAGAAAATCTAAGCTTGAAAACGAGTAAAGATGGAATATAGCGGATTTTCAAAAAGGACGCTGCCTGCCGATCGCCTTAATGCAATTGTCAGGTTCCAGCTTGTCGGATGCTCTAGTACAATAGTTTGACCTTACAGAGAGCTGTTCCAATTTTTGCATGGTTTAGATTTGAGTATGTTTAAAGTAGCCTTTGCTTCGATCACAGTCCTCTTCGCTGCCTGTGTCCTTGCCGACGAATTCAACGAAGTTCTCAAGATCGGGGGCGCTGCACCTGAGTGGATTGATTTGCCTGGCACCGATGGCAAGAAGCATTCATTGTCTGAACTCCGGGAAAAGAAAGCAGTGGTGGTCGTTTTTACTTGCAACAGCTGTCCGGTGGCAAAAGACTATGAAGATCGCATCATCGAACTTGCCAACAAGCACAAGGAGGTTGCGTTTGTCGCCATCAACGTCAATCGCGTGGCGGACGATTCTCTAGACAAGATGATTGAACGCGCCAAAACCAAGGGTTTTCCCTACGTGTATTTGTACGACGAGACGCAGCAGATCGCCAAGCAGTACGGCGCCAATTTTACGCCGGAATTTTTCGTTCTGGACCAAGATCGCAAAATCGCCTACATGGGCAGCCTAGATGACAGCACGGTCGCCAAGCAAGTCAAGCGGACTTATGTAAGCAACGCGATCGACGCTGTTCTTGCCGGTACGAAGCCTGAAGTCACAGAGACGCTGGCTCGCGGTTGCCGCATTCGCTATGCTCGCGAACCTCGGAAATAGTGGTACCCCCCGGCATGTCCGCTTCGACGGAAAAGTCGCTTGCTGTTTCTATTGCTCCCCACGGACGTATCTTTTTGGAATGGACCGACGATCCATTGGTGCGGCCGATGGACGGTGTTTTTTCCACGCACCTAAAAGATTCTTTCGACGATACCGTCGCGAGCGGATTAAGTTCGCTCGTGTCACATTGCGAAATCAAGGACCTTGCACCCCAGTTGCAGTTCCTCCAACAGTTTGCAGTCAGCTACTTCCAAGCACTATGCCGCACAGCTTCTCAAGATGCAAAACGATGGTCGACACCGCCCGCACCATCGCCTGATGATCTTAGCGAACGAATCGATTCGGCCCCTGCCATGCGAGGGCTTGAGTATCTGACGCCAAACGGATTGATCGCCATGTGGCAGCAGCTCGATGAGCATACGCAGCGCACGATCAAGGCTCAGCAAAAGAGCTTGTCTGCTTATTTGCACGATCTCAACGAAGCATGGAACCTGGTCGGCCGTGTGACCTTTCATTTGGCGGAGAACAAGAAGAATGAGAAACGGCCTTTCGCGTTCCTTGCGACCTTCACCGACGGGCATTCCAGCGCAGGCAACATGCGGCACATCCCGTTGGCCGATGCGCTCAAGCGATCGATCCAGGAGAAAGACACACAGCAATTAAACATCTTGCTCGAACCCGTTCAGCGCGCTTCCGATAAGTGCAATCTGATTCGCGAGCTTCTGGAATCGCGCGAGCTCTTTACTCCACAAGCCTGGACAATTCAAAAGGCCTTCGAGTTTCTTTCATCCGTCCCTGTATTCGAGGAATCAGGTATTATCGTGCGTGTCCCCAATTGGTGGAACGCATCCAAACCGCCCAGGCCGAACATCCTCGTGCGCCTGGGGCAGAAGAAGAAGTCAGGGATCGGACTTGCCGAAGCCCTCGATTTCAATGTTAGCATCGCCTTTCAAGGTGAACCGCTGAGCAAAGACGAATTGAAGCAATTGATGGCTGCACGTGAGGGCATGACGTTGCTCCGGGGACAATGGGTCCAGGTCGACGAGGAGCACCTCAAACTAGCTCTTGATCAATGGCAAGCTCTCAAAAGCCAACATGCCACTGGTTTGGATTTCCTATCAGGCTTGCGATTGCTTTCTGGAACACCGATCGGCGATGTTGCGATTACGGACGAATCGCGCAAGTGGTCGCACATTGAAGCTGGGGATTGGCTCCGTGAAGTACTCGAAACGCTCCGCGATCCAAGCGGCTCCATCCCCATCGATCCACAAGCGGGTTTGAATGCGACCCTGCGCAACTATCAGGCCGATGGCGTGCGCTGGTTGTGGTTCACTACGCAACTCGGCCTCGGCGCAGTTTTGGCAGATGACATGGGATTGGGCAAAACCATTCAAGTGATCTCGCTCCTGCTCCAACTCAAAAGAATGCACTTGAATTCGACTGCGGAGAGTGGACGACGAAGGCAAACCGAGACAGCTACCAAACCGAGTCTGTTAATCGCTCCCACCTCGCTGCTAGGCAATTGGCAACGCGAAGTGCAGCGATTCGCACCCGATTTGAAGATGTTTATCGCCCATCGTTCGCATCAGGAAGCCAATACCCTGAAGCGCATCGCTTCGAATCCTGTCGAGGAACTTGCAGGCTTTGATCTTGTGGCAACGACCTATGGCATGGCCCGTCGGGACGAATGGCTGCCAAAGGTTCCATGGCAAATGTTGATCCTGGATGAGGCACAGGCCATTAAAAACGCCGGGGCTTCGCAAACCAAAGCCATCAAGCGACTACCGTCGGTCGGACGAATCGTATTGACGGGAACCCCTGTCGAGAATCATCTGGGGGACCTTTGGAGTCTTTTCGATTTCTGTTCCCCTGGACTCTTAGGGTCAGCCAGTCAATTCAAAAAATTTGTAAAGGATCAGGACAGCCAGGCGATTGGTTCCCTTCGGAAATTAGTCCGTCCCTATATCCTCCGCCGGCTCAAAACCGATCCCAACATTGCTCCTGACTTGCCAGACAAAACGGAGATGCGAGTTGATTGCGGGCTGTCTGCAAAGCAGTCGGCCTTGTACCAAGAAATCATTCGGGAAATGGAGAACACTCTCGATAACGCCACCGGCATCCAACGGCGTGGGCTGGTCCTTTCGCTGCTCATGCAGCTCAAGCAACTTTGCAATCACCCATCGCTCTACCTCAAAGAGAGCGCGTTCGGGAGTGAGGATTCAGGCAAGTATACGGAATTGCTAGCTATCTGCGAAACGATTCGCGAGAAGCAGGAAAAGGTTCTTGTTTTCACCCAGTTCCAATCGATGTGCCAACCGCTACATGATTTTTTAGCGACCGCTTTTGGTCGAAGTGGGCTCATACTAACCGGGAAGACGGCGGCGGGTTCTCGCAGCAAATTGGTCGCGGATTTCCAAGAAGAATCGGGCCCCCCCTTCTTTATCCTTTCGGTCAAGGCGGGTGGTACCGGACTGAACTTGACACAGGCTAGCCATGTCGTTCACTTTGATCGTTGGTGGAATCCAGCCGTTGAGGACCAAGCTACGGATCGGGCTTTTCGTATCGGCCAAAATCGAAACGTGCTGGTTCATAAATTTGTTTGTCGCGGGACACTCGAGGAAAAGATCGATACAATGATCCGAGACAAAAAGGCGATAAGTCAAGAGTTGTTTAGCGATGGTGGCGAGGTCAACTTGACCGAAATGTCAAATCAACAATTGATGCAGTTTGTTGCCTTAGACATCAACAAAGCATCGACCTAATCGAAGGAATCGAAAATGGGATGGAATCGAAGCTGGGCGCCGTATGTATCGGTGGCCAAACGTAGATCGCAGTCAGCACGAGAAATAGCGGCACTCGACAAATCCAATAAAGGAAAGGGGAAATCGAGAAGTCCTGTCTTGATTGCGAACCGCAAAATTGCGACGACCTTTTGGGGCGAAGCATGGTGCAAGAATCTTGAAAGCTACAGCGATTACGAGAATCGGTTGCCGCGCGGTCGCTCCTATTGCCGAAACGGTTCGATTCTCGATCTGCAGATTAGCAAGGGACAGATTGAGGCTCTGGTCAGTGGTTCGAGCTTCTATAAAATCAAGATAAGCATCAAGTCTCTACAACCCAAAACCTGGAACTCGATCAAATCGGATTGCTCGCAGTCTATTCATTCGATGATGGATTTGTTGCGAGGCAAATTGACCAATGCCGTCATGCAGCGATTGACGCAAGCCAAGGTCGGTTTGTTCCCAGAACCCAAGGAGATCGATTTTAAATGCAGTTGCCCCGACAGCGCCTACCTCTGCAAACATTTGGCTGCCGTCATGTACGGGATAGGCAATCGACTTGACTCATCGCCCGAATTGCTGTTCGTCTTGCGAGGCGTCGAACAGAGCGAATTGATCAGTGAAATCGCGATCGGTGAAACCATAAACGCAACGCTATCGGGCAAGCCAGCCGATGATGAGAATGGGCTTACCGATGACGATCTTGGTTCTTTATTCGGTATCGATTTGGTCGCGAAGTCGGTCGGACCGAAGAAGCCGACCGCCAAAAAACTCACCGCCAAAAAACTCACTGCTAAAGAATCTACCGTTAAAAAACCTACGGCTAAGAAGGTCCAAGTCAACGAGAGCAAAACAGCCGTCGCAGATGCTCTCAAACGCGCAACCAAGGGTAAAACGGGATCAGTGGGTCGCAATTCAAAAGCGATATCATCAGTCGAATCCAAGACGAGCAATCGCATCAAACCTAGAGCCACAACCCTCGCGACTAGTTCGAGTGTGCGCAGCAAAACCGTACCATCTAAAACCAAGGCCAATCCGGACAAACCGATCAGGCCAGCCGGGCCAAAGAAACCGTCAACGCAACCAACCGCTCCTCGAAACGGACTTCCTGAATCCGTTCGAAAGGCCATGGAATATCTTGAGCAAAACCCTGTTCCGTCTCCTGCGAGTGCCGCTCGAAAAGTAACTGCAACGAAGAAGAAGAACATGCCTGCGAATAAGCCTCGATAAAAGTTTCTATGGAATTCCATGGCCGAAAGACTTCTCGTTGCGAACAAGTTATAGTGAAAGGGGTTATTCCGATTTGTGTTATCTGGCTATCGGCGGCCTGAGTGTACCGGTTTTAGTTTAGGACTATCGTCCTGAACGAAGCGAGGAACCAACAACTATTCAACGTGAAACGGATCAGAGAACATTGCACACATGAGTACCATTGCAAAACTTCGTGGGTCCGATTTTGATTCCATGGTTGCCCGCGGCGCGTTTGACTTGTTGGAACCGCTAAAAATCGAACTCATCCACGGAGAACTTAGATTTATGAACCCCGCAGGACCTATTCACGAGGGTGAAATCGAGTATTTGACCCGATGGTCTTGTGCGAATACGGATCGCAAAGCGATTTCAATACGAGTGCAATCCAGCATCAATTGTGGCGAACATCGCCCGGAGCCCGATTTGGCTTGGACCCGAAAATTGGCTTCTCGAAAAATGCGTCCAACGCATCTCGATGTTCTCTTACTAATTGAGGTTTCAGATTCAAGCATGACACCCGATCTTGGCGAGAAAGCAGAGTTGTACGCTACGCATGGCATACCTGCGTATTGGGTGATCGATATCAATGCCGAGCAGGTACATGTTCATCAAGACCCAATCGATGGATACTACAAATCGATAGTTCGGCGTGGCAAACGGGGATCGATCTCACCGATTTGTCTGCCACACGCTACGCTCAATCTGACGGAGCTTTTTGACTTAGAATCGTAGTGTTCATTGGTCTAAAATTGACATCGACAATCCGGATGGATTGCATTTCCGCAACACTCTGGGCCACTAGGGAATTCACTCAGGATGTTTAGCGACCTCGATCCATACGCCCGACATTCTTGGTCGATACGGCAAATGAGCCCTCGGTTGAATTGAAACATTTGGTTTACGACTACCTGCAACGCTCGCCCTTGGTAAGTCAACGTCTCTAAGTATCTTGCCGAAACATAGCTGTTCATGTAATCAAACGTCGGCTTAAGCGAATTGGATTGACGTTCGAAATTAGCAAAGAATAGCTCGGTAAACTGCTGCAAACCGAATCGACCATTCCAACCGCCTGAAAACATCGCATCAAAATTTTGCGCCGAATTGCAAAAAACAAAGTGTTCTGCCAAGAGGTGTTCGCAGCGACAAACCATCGCCTCACCGTGAGCGTCGTAGCTTTGAACGAACTGATGTGCGATGGCAATCAGATCGATGGTAAGTTGCTCGACTGTGACGGTTCGACCACAAACAGAAAGGGCTTGTGCGATATCGCGAATAGTCCCAACAGATAGCGAGCCACTCGCCTCGGCCTTGCGAATCAATCTTTCTGAGTAGCCCGCGAACCTAGCCAAATCTCCTTGCGTCCAGCCAAGCTGTATACGCAATGCCTTCAATTTGCGTGCATCGATCGGCAAAAAGCGAGATGCTCGGTTGGGTTCGCTCATAATTGGATTTTGATACTTTGTGTTTCTCGTCTTGGATTCCAATCAAATAGGCGAGTTAAGTTAGCTGTTTGTCTCATCCAGTCTAAAAAAACATGTTTGGAGTACAAAGCTCGCTATTACGGTTTACGAAGACACAAACGAGTTACAATGACGGGGGAACCAAATTGACTGCATAACGCCCTCGACAGGAAAGCCCGAATGTCCGACGTCACGCAATTGCTTATCCGCATCGAATCTGGGGATTCCAATGCGGCCAGCGATCTCTTTCCAATCGTGTACGGCGAATTGAGGCGACTGGCTAATCATCAAATGGCGGGAGAAAAGCCAGGCCAAACATTGCAAGCTACGGCGCTGGTACATGAAGCCTTTGTTCGATTGGTTGGATCGCAAAATCCATGCAATTACTCCGGAAGAAAAGGGTTCATTTCTGCAGCTTCCGAGGCGATGCGTCACATTTTAGTCGACATCGCACGCAGAAAACTGGCACAGAAACGAGGGGGCGGTATCTCCAGCCAAGACGTCGATCTGGACACGATTCAAGTCGAACGCCCCTCCGAACTGCTCGTTGTGCACGACGCGTTGGACGCGCTTACGCAACACGATCCCCAAGCGGCACAGGTCGTCAAAATGCACTATTTTGGCGGCCTTAGTTTGGCTGAAATTGCAGAGATACTCGGAGTGTCGCGTGCGACCGTCAACCGCTGGTGGACCTACGCCAAGATCTGGCTTCGAACATCTATCGAGGAATCTCGTTAATTTTCTTCACGGTACGATGAGACAATCGTGGTTCTTTTTCCGCCTTCTGGACTAGCGGATCGATCGCGCAGCCCCAAAAACCTTATCCCTCAATGACTAACAAAAACATGTCAACTCAGCCCGAAGAAGTTCATGAACGAGAGATATTGATGGCAGCACTCGAAATGCCCGAGTCGGAACATGAAAACTTTCTTCGGCAAGCGTGCGGTGGTAACGAAAACTTGAGGGACCGAATATCCAAGATGATTCGGGTAGCTCGTTTGGATGGTAGCTTTATGGCCAAGCCGATTTTTGAGATGCCGCAGACGACTGGAGAACGCGGAATCGAATCTTCGGAAAAGGTAATCGGCCCCTACAAACTACTACAAATCATCGGCGAAGGAGGTATGGGCACGGTCTACATGGCCGAACAGAAAGATCCGGTCGAAAGACGCGTCGCATTAAAAATCATCCGAGTCGGAATGGATACCAAGCAAGTGGTTGCAAGGTTTGAGGCTGAGCGGCAAGCACTGGCAATCATGGACCATCCCAACATTGCCAAAGTCCTCGATGCAGGAACGACGAATTCCCGCCTTCCCTACTTCGTAATGGAGCTCGTGCGAGGGATTCCAATCACCACGTATTGCGATGAAAAGAAACTCAATTTGCGAGAGCGTCTGGAACTGATGATTCCAGTTTGCCACGCCATCCAACATGCACACCAAAAAGGGATCATCCATCGCGATATCAAACCCAGCAATGTGTTGGTCGCTCAATTTGACGGAAGGCCCGTTCCAAAAGTGATCGACTTCGGAATCGCCAAGGCGACGGCTCAAAGGCTTACCGAAAAGACGATGTTCACCGAGTTTGGACAGGTTATCGGCACCATCGAATACATGTCACCCGAACAAGCAGAGCACAATCAGCTAGACATCGATACCCGCAGCGATGTCTATTCGCTGGGAGTGCTGCTCTACGAACTGCTGACCGGAGCTACTCCACTTGACGGAAAGAAATTGCGTTCTGCAGCTTTCGGCGAAATGCTGAGAATGATTCGCGAGGACGAACCTCCACGTCCCAGCAATCGCTTAAGCACGATTGATACACTGGCAAACGTAGCTGCCAATCGCCAGCTAGAGCCAAAGAAATTGAGCGGTTTGATTCGAGGGGAACTTGATTGGATCGTGATGATGGCGTTGGAGAAAGATCGCAATCGACGATACGAGTCTGCCAATGGCATGGCCATGGACATCCAACGTTACTTGCTCGACGAGCCCGTCCTGGCCTGCCCGCCATCCTCAGGATACAGGCTCGGGAAATTCGCTAGACGAAACAAAGTGCTTCTGTCGACTGGCGCTTTAGTAGCAACCTCAATGACAGCCGGCTTGATTGGTACAACTTGGCAGACCTATCGCGCGACTCGAGCTGAAAACACGGCCAATTTGGAAAGGGACAAAAAGGAAACCGCGTTGAAAGCAGCCCTGGATAGTGCCCAATTGGAGCGCCAGGCTCGCAATGCAGAAGTGGCCGCCAGAGAGTCTGAGACACAGCAGCGCCGCAAAGCCGAGCTCGCTGAAGCCGATGCGCGTGAACAGGAACAAATTGCCAAAAAACAATTGGCGATTTCCGATGCGGTCACTGAGTTCTTGCAGAATGATCTTTTAAAGCAAGCAGGAAGTCGCGCGCAGTCGGAAAGAAAATACAAGCCAGACCCAGACATTACCATCCGCAAGGCATTAGACCGCGCTGCGCAGAGCGTGGGTGAGCAGTTCGACGACAATCCCGAGCTAGAGGCGAGCATTCGTTTCACGATAGGAAATTCGTATCTCGACTTGGGACTTTACTCCTCTGCAATCGACCAATTGAAGCAGTCGACCGAAATTCGCGAATCCAATTTTGGTCGCGAGCATCCCGAAACACTTAGTTCTCGTTTCCATCTGGCTGAAGCATATTTGGCGGGTGGGAAAATGACCGAGGCGCTCGAGCTTCTTGAGTCCGTGGTCGAGGCACAAACTCGGATTCATGGCCCGACGCATGCCAATTCCTTTTCCGCGGTCCGAGGCTTGGCAAACACATATCTAGCCGTGCGAAAAACATCGGAAGCTATCAAAATGCTGGAGCAGCTTAGAGACTCCGAATTAAAGATCTTTGGCGCGGATGCGATCGACACGATTTCGACTCTCAGCCTTTTAGCGACTGCATACAATAGCAGCGGTCGCCTCAAAGAAGCAATAGCCTTGCTCGAACATGTACTTGATGTTCGCACGGAACATGTCGGAATTGACCATTTCGATACTTTGGCAACCTTGTCGAGTCTTGCATCCTTGTACCAAGCAGCTGGGAAAACACCCAAAGCAATAGCGATGCTTGAACGAGTGCGAGATGTCTCAATACTGAATCTTGGACCCGAGCACCCGGATACTTTGACAACGCTCTCCAATCTCGCCATGGCCTACCAAGGCAACGGTAGAATTCACGAAGCAATTGAGATCAATGAAAAGGTTCGCGAAGCGGAAGCTCGAATTCTCGGCCCTGAGCATCCCGACGCGTTCACCACGATTACCAATCTTGCCGAACTGTATCAAGAAGTTGGGAAGAATGAGGAAGCGATCAAGATGATCGAACTGGTCCGAGATTTTGAAACCAAGCTTCGCGGTCCCGAGCATCCCGAAACTTTAAGTGTTCTTAACAATTTGGCTGTCGCATACCAACGGGTTGGGCGATCCGCCGAGGCACTAGCGATGCTAGAGCAGGTTCGCGACGCGCACCTTCGCGTCCTAGGTCCGGATCATCCAGAGACCTTGGCGTCG